>NZ_JAAGPC010000017.1:0-83141 GCF_017104595.1 Burkholderia sp. Tr-20390
TTGTCGCCGAGCACCGCGAGCGGGCGCATCCCCTGCAGCGTGCGTTCGCCGGCCAGCGCGCCTTCCCAGTACGGCGGACGGCGAATGTACGTGCTCTGTGCGCGCCATTCATACAACGGTGCCGCGCTGCCCGCGCCGCGCGCGCCGCAGGGGACGGACGCGCAGCCGCCGGCGCCGGCCGAGCCGCAGAAGACGCCTGCACCGGTTGCCGCCGCCGTCTCGCAGCACGAATCCGCCAACGCGGCCCGCATCGCGCGTATCGAAGCCGCCGCCGCACGTCTTGCGGCGGCCGGTTCCGACACGCCGGCCCAGCCCGCGGGGCAGCCGAAGCGCCGGACACCGGCGGCGGCCCATGCGCAGCAGGTCGTGCGCGTGAGCGCGGCACCCGAATCCACCGATCGTTGAAGCCATCCAAGGGGACGCTCATGAAATCCGCCTACCTCGTCATCGTGCGCCGCGTGGCGCTCGCCGCACCGCTCGCGTTCGCGCTTGCCGGCTGCATGTCGTCGACCCCGGTGTGGGACACCCGCTTCGGCGATTCGGTCCGCGCCGTGACCCAGGCCCAGATCATCGACCCGCATGCCGCCGACCACGCGGCCTCGGTGTCGGCGCCGGGGGTCGACGGCGCGGCCGCCGCGGCCGCGCTCGACAACTACGACAAGTCGTTCAAGCAGACCGTGCCGCCCGCCAATGCGTTCGTGATCGGCATCGGCAAGTCCACCCAGTAACGACGGCACGCTCAGGGAGAACGCCATGAACAGCGCAGCTCGCCATCCGAAAGTCATGCGTCGCAGCCTGCATCGCCAGCGCGGTGCCGTCGCGATCATCGTCGGTCTCGCACTGGCGGTGATGATCGGGTTCGTCGGCCTCGCGCTGGATCTCGGCAAGCTGTACGTCACGCGCAGCGAACTGCAGAACAGCGCCGATGCCTGCGCGCTGTCGGCCGCGCGTGACCTGACCTCGGCCATCAGCCTGTCGGTGGCCGAGGCGGACGGCATCGCCGCCGGCCACCTGAACTTCGTGTTCTTCCAGAACAAGTCGGTGCAGATGTCGACGAACGCGAACGTCACGTTCAGCGACTCGCTGTCCAACGCGTTCCAGACGAAGAACTCGGTCACGACGCCGGCGAACATCAAGTACGTGCAGTGCACCGCCACGTTGAGCAACATCGCGCACTGGTTCATCGAGATACTGAACGTGCTGCCGGGCACGAAGCTCGCGAACGCGGCGGAAGTGTCGGCCAGCGCGATCGCCACCGTCGGCGGCGGGCAGACGACCTGCGCGATCCCGGTGTTCGTGTGCCGCGGCCCGTCCGACCCGGCCTACAAGGTCGGCGACTGGATCTCGTCGCCGTCCGGGTCGTCGTCGACCTACGGGCCGGGCAACTTCGGCTGGGCGGCGCTCGACGGTTCGACGAACGAACCGACCCTCGCGAGCGAGCTGTCGGGCAATACCTGCAACATCACGAGCCCGCCGGATCTCGCCACCACGGGCCTGAAGTCGGCGTCGCTGCGCGCCTGGAATACGCGCTTCGGCATCTATACGAACGGCGCGAACGGCTCGAGCGGCCAGCCCGACTTCACCGGCTATGCATATGTCGGCCCGAACTACGGGCCGCCCGGAACGGCGGGCATCAAGGGCGACGCGTACACGCAGTTCGTGGCCGACCGCGCGGCTTTCAAGTCCTACCAGGGCGACGGCGCGCCGCCGACCGGCAGCGGGATCAACACCAACGGCACCGCGACGGCGAGCAACTACCAGACTTACGGCAGCGACCGCCGTGTCGCGCTCGCGCCGGAAGGCGACTGTTCGACGCTGAAGGGTAGCAGCGGCAAGGTGCACGTCACGCAATGGGACTGTGTGCTGATGCTCGATCCGCTGCCGTTCAGCTCCGGCAGCGGCGCGATCGTCGCGCACCTCGAATACCTCGGCTCGTCGGTCTCCGGCAACAATCCGTGCGCGACGCACGGCTTGCCGGGCAGCGGCAGCGCGTCCGGGACCCAGGTCCCGATGCTCGTTCAATAGCGGAGAGCGGATCATGAAAAAGCCCCCGTTTCGCCGTTCGCGCACCCGCGGCGCCGTCGCCGTCGAGTTCGCGCTCGTGCTGATGCCGATGATCATGCTCGCGACCGGCGTGGCCGAGTTCGGCCGCGCGATCTACCAGTTCGAGACGCTGACCAAGGCGACGCGCGATGCGGCGCGCTACCTGTCGGTCTGGTTGCCGACCGACAGCGCGTATCCGGCCTCGCAGGCGCAGTGCCTCGTCGTCTACGGCAGCACGACGTGCGGCGCCGCCGGCACCGAGCTGGTGCCGGGGCTGAAGACGTCGATGGTGACGATCTGCGACGCGCAGCGCACGACCGGCTGCAGCGACACGTCCGACCCGTCGCAGTTCGCGAACCTGCCGACCTACGACTCGAACAACAACGCGTCGGGCGGCACCGCGACGGGCGCGATCAACGTCGTCGAAGTGAAGATCACGGGCTACAAGTACCAGCCGATCCCCGCGTTCCCGGGGCTGCCGTCGATCACCTTCAACAACATCGTCACCGTGATGAGGCAAGTGTCATGAACGCGCGCCATGCCCCCCCGTCACGCCGGCGTGCCCAACGCGGCTCGGCGATCGTCGAGTTCGCGCTGATCGCGTGGATCCTGATCATGCTGCTGATCGGCATCTTCGAATTCGGCCGCGTGCTGTTCTACTGGAGCACCGCGAGCGAAGCCGTGCGCCTGGGCGCGCGCACGGCGGTGGTGTGCGACGTGAATGCGGCCGGCGTCGTGAAGCGGGTGAGAGGGCTGCTGCCGCTGCTGTCGAACGCGAACGTGTCGGTGAACTACTCGCCCGCGAGCTGTGACGTGAATTCGTGCGCGTTCGTGACGGTCAGCGTCACGAACGTCACGGTCAAGACGATGATCCCGTTCGTGAACATCACGGTGACGATGCCGCCGTTCACGACGACACTGCCGCGCGAAAGCCTCACTTCCGCGACCGGCGGCGCCAACTGTAATTAATCGAACAGGCGAGGCACACGACATGATCAACATCCTCGTAGCTTCCGACGACACCGCGCGTCTTTCGCAGATCGCGCGCCTCGTGGCCGACTGCGGACACTATCGCGCGACACGCGCGACCGGCCGCCCGTCGCAGATCGAACATCGCACCGACGGGCTCGACGCGTTCGACATCCTGCTGGTCGACGGCACGTCGCTCGACCCGTCCGAGCTGTCGGCGATCGAACGGATCTGCCGCGCGCACGCGAGCCTGACCTGCATTCTCGTGACGGCCGACGCGTCGCCGCACGTGCTGCTCGACGCGATGCGGGCGGGCGCCCGCGACGTGCTGCAGTGGCCGCTCGACCCGCAGGCGCTCGGCCACGCGCTCGAACGGGCCGCCGCGCAAAGCACGCGGCGCGACACGGACGACACGCGGATCGTGTCGTTCATGTCGTGCAAGGGCGGGGCCGGCACGAGCTTCGCGGCCAGCAACCTCGCATTCGAGATCGCGGAAGGCTACAAGCGCCGCGTGCTGCTGATCGACCTGAACCAGCAGTTCGCCGACGCGGCGTTCCTCGTCAGCGACGAGACCCCGCCGTCGACGCTGCCGCAGCTGTGCGCGCAGATCGAACGGCTCGACAGCGCGTTCCTCGACGCGAGCGTCGCGCACGTGACGGAAAACTTCCACGTGCTCGCGGGCGCCGGCGACCCGGTCAAGGCCGCCGAAATGCGCGAGGACGCGCTCGAATGGATCCTGGGCGTCGCCGCGCCGCGTTACGACTTCGTGATCTTCGACGTCGGCGTCTGCATCAATCCGCTGTCGATGGTCGCGCTGGATCGCAGCGACCAGATCGCGCTCGTGCTGCAGCCCGCGATGCCGCACGTGCGCGCCGGGCGCCGGCTGCTGGAGATCCTCGTGTCGCTCGGCTACTCGACCGACCAGATGCGGCTGATCGTGAACCGCGCGACGCGCGCGAGCGACCGCACCCGCACGGCGCTCGAGGAAGTGCTCGGCCTGCACGCGGCCTGCACGATTCCCGACGATGCCGACACCGTGCTCGAAGCGCTTAATCAGGGCCATCCGGTGTCGCGGGTCGCGCGCGGCACGGGGGTCGTCCGTGCGTTGCAAGGGTATGCGAAGCAACTCGTCGAAGGGGAGGTGCGCGCGGGGCACGGCGCGACGCACAGCGAACCGCTGATGTCCCGGCTGTTCGGCCGCAAGGCCACGCCGAAGCTCAAATCCATGTAAATCTTTCGGGGAACCATCATGTCATTGCGCGAACAGATGTCCTTGCACCGGGCCCAGCCGCTGGCGACGGGCAGCGAACCGGCCGGCCCGGCCCATTCGTCGGTGCGCGACGCATACCAGAAGCTGCGCCGCGAAATCCACCTGGCCGTGCTCGAACGTGTCGAGCTCGAGCGCCTGTCGCGGATGCCGCAGGAATCGGTCCGGATGGAGATCGGCCTGCTGATCACGCGCATCCTCGACGAGGAGCGGCTGCCGGCGAACGACATCGAGCGGCGGCAACTGGCGATCGACGTGTACGACGAGATGTTCGGTTTCGGCCCGCTCGAAGCGCTGCTGCGCGACCCGACCGTTTCCGACATCCTCGTGAACACGTACCGGCAGGTCTATGTCGAACGCTTCGGCCAGCTCGAACTGACCGACGTGACGTTCTATGACGATGCACACCTGATGAAGGTGATCGAGAAGATCGTGTCGCGCGTCGGGCGCCGCATCGACGAATCGAGCCCGATGGTCGACGCGCGGCTGCCCGACGGCTCGCGCGTGAACGCGATCATCCCGCCGTCCGCGATCGACGGGCCGCTGATGTCGATCCGGCGTTTCGCGGTCAATCCGCTGAAGATGGACGACCTCGTGCGCTACCACAGCCTGACGCCGCCGATGGCCGAGCTGCTCGACGCGCTGTCGCGCGCGAAGGTGAACGTGCTGGTGTCGGGCGGCACCGGCAGCGGCAAGACGACGCTGCTCAACATCCTGTCCGGCTTCATTCCGCGCAACGAGCGGATCGTGACGATCGAGGATGCCGCCGAACTGCAACTGCAGCAGCCGCACGTGCTGCGGCTCGAAACCCGCCCGCCGAACATCGAAGGCAAGGGCGAGATCACGCAGCGCACGCTGGTGCGCAACGCGCTGCGGATGCGCCCGGACCGGATCATCCTCGGCGAAGTGCGCGGCGCGGAAGCGCTCGACATGCTCAACGCGATGAACACCGGCCACGAAGGCTCGCTCGCGACGATCCACGCGAACACCCCGCGCGACGCGCTGACGCGGCTCGAGAACATGATCAGCGTCTCCGGCCTGACGCTGCCGCCGAAGACGATGCGCCAGCAGATCACGTCGGCGATCTCGGTGGTCGTGCAGGCCGCGCGGCTGACCGACGGCAGGCGCAAGATCGTCAGCATCCAGGAACTGACCGGGATGGAGGGCGACATCATCAACATGCAGGAGATCTTCACGTTCAAGCGCACGGGCGTGGACCGCGACGGTTCGGTACGCGGCCACTTCTGCGCGACGGGCGTGCGGCCGAAGTTCGTCGAGCGGCTGCAGGCATTCGGCATCAACCTGCCGGATTCGCTGTACGACCCGTCTCAGCGGTACGAGACGAACTGACGACAGGGCGCCGTTCGCTGCCGGGGAGGCTTCATGAACACGATCTTTTACGGTTTTGTGATTCTCACCTTCGTCGCGGTGGTCCTCGCGATCGAAGGCGGTTATCAATGGTGGAACGCGCGGCATGGCGCCGCCGCGCGCCGGATCGAATCGCGCATCCGCTCGATGTCGGCCGGCGGCAACGTCCAGCAGGAACGGCTGTCGATCCTGAAGAAGCGGATGCTCGACGAATCGAAACCGTTCGACCGGCTGCTGCTGCGCATGCCGCGCGTGCATCGGCTCGATCTCGTGATCCAGCAGTCGGGCCTCGACTGGACGCTGCCGAAGCTGATCATGCTCAGCACGGTGTTCGCGGCGTTCGCGTGGCTTGCGCTGAGCTTCGCGACGTTGCCGCAGTTCGCCGCGCTGCCGGTCGCGCTGTTCGCCGGATGCCTGCCGATGATGTACGTGATGCGCTGCCGCGGGAAGCGGATGCGCAAGCTCGAGCGGCTGTTGCCGGACATCTGCGACATGATCGCGCGCGCGCTGCGGTCCGGCCACTCGTTCACGAGCACGCTCGGGATGGTCGGCGACGAGTTTCCCGAGCCGATGGGCGGCGAGTTCCGCGTCACGTTCGACGAGGTCAACTACGGCGTGTCGCTGCACGATGCGCTGATGAACCTCGTCACGCGCGTGCCGGTGCAGGACCTGCGCTACTTCGTGATCGCGGTGCTGATCCAGCGCGAGACGGGCGGCAACCTGGCCGAGCTGCTCGACAGCATCGCCGCGCTGATCCGCGAGCGCTTCAAGCTGTTCGACAAGGTGCGCGTGCTGTCGGCGGAAGGGCGGTTGTCGGCATGGATTCTCGGGCTGCTGCCGTTCGGCACCGCCGCGGTGATGGCGCTGCTGAACCGCGAATTCCTGTCCGTGCTCTGGGAGGACCCGGCGGGGATCAGGATGGTCGGCACGATGCTGGTGTCGATGCTGTTCGGGCTGCTCTGGATCCGCCGTATTGTCCGCATTCGCGTCTGACGCGCGAGCCGTATAACGAACCGTTGCGAGGCTGTCATGCAAAACCTGAGCGTAGTCCAGGCCGTGATGCTGGGCGGCTTGTTCCTCTTCGTGGCCGGCGGCGCGCTCGTCGCGATGCTGCTGTTCGCGCCACGCAGCATCCAGCGCCGGGTCCAGCAGGCCGGCGGGGCCGGGACGGGCGCCGCTGGCGTGGCGGGCACGGGTGACGGCGACGAACTGGCGTCGCGCTGGGTCGCGAAGCTGGTCGAGCTGTCCACGCCGATCTCGAAGCTGTCGGTGCCGAAGGAGGGCTGGGAGAATTCGCCGCTGCGCATCCGGCTCATGAATGCCGGCTGGCGCAACCAGAGCGCGGCCGCGCTGTATTTCACCGCGAAGACGGCGCTCGCGCTCGGGTTGCCGTGCGCGGCGCTGTTGGTGCTGATCACGACGTCGCTCGGCGACGAGCGTGCGATCCTGTCGGTCATCCTCGTCGCGCTCGCCGGCATCGGCTACTACATCCCGAACGTCGTGCTGTCGCAGCGGGTCAAGGTGCGCCAGCGGAAGATCTTCGAGGATTTCCCGGACGCGCTCGACCTGCTGACGGTGTGCGTCGAAGCGGGGCTCGGGCTCGATGCGGCGCTGATGAAGGTGAGCGAGGAGCTGCGGTTCAGCAGCGAGGTGGTCGCGAGCGAACTCGACCTGCTGCTGCTCGAGATGCGCTCCGGCTTCACGAAGGAGACGGCGCTGCGCAATCTCGCGCTGCGCACCGGCGTGGAGGACATCGAATCGTTCTGCGCGATGCTGATCCAGGCCGACCGCTTCGGCACGAGCATCAGCGAATCGCTGCGCGTGCTGTCCGACATGCTGCGCACGCGGCGCCGGATGCGCGCGGAAGAGCGGGCCGCGAAGATCGCGCTGAAGCTGCTGTTCCCGCTGATCTTCTGCATTTTCCCCGCACTGATGATGGTGCTGCTCGGGCCGGCGATGATCCACGTCTATCGCGTGCTGCTGCCGACGTTCGTGGGCATCGGGCAGTGAGTGACGCAGCGGCGTTGCGCCGGTTGCGTCGATCAAGGTTTTGCGTGCCGGATGGCCACCCCCGCCGGCCGGCACGGTAACAGGCTTCATGGAGGCTCCCTCCCCAGGCGGCGCCGCGAGACAGGTTGACCATAGCGGCGTCAAGGCATCCTGGACCCATGGTCGGCCATGGAACGAGCCGTAGTCCACCGCCTCAGCGGCTGCCCCCTACTGCTAACCTGAATGCCGGCGAAGTTTGCCGGCATCGCGTTGTGCGCCTGGATGCAACGGCACGGCGATACCTCGCCTGATATTGAAAGACGGCAACGATCCGCGGGATTGTTGACTCCATCGTTCATTGCAATGGCTTCTCGTTCGTTTTTTGCGCACCGCTGCGCGCCATCCGAAAATCTCCTTGAAATACCCGGCCCGAATTTCTACATTATTGAAAATCATGTCTGCATCACGGTACTGACGACGCAAACGTTGCACGTGCCGGAAATACCGAACAACAACACTTGAAAATCAAGAGACTGCCCGACAATACGGAAAACAGGCCAGTCGCGCACGATCAAGGCCGGGGGAAACATGAACGAGCAAGCAATGGCAAGCAGGTGGCCTGACGCTTCATCCAGCAGACCTCCGCGGGCCCGTGGCGCCCGCGCGAATCCGCCGCGCACGTTCCCCGGTCCGCTTCCCCCCGATTCCTGACCGCCGGCACGCGACCGCGTCCGCAAGACCGTTTCCGCACCGACATCCCGCACGACGAAGCACACCCGAAGCGGCCCGTACACGGCCGGCGTCGCGTCGCGCGTCGGCCGTGCCGGCACGACCATTCGAACGAGGGACCCAGCATGGCCATCGATGTGCCTGTGACACGCCGGACGTTTCTGAAGCTGGCCGGGAGCGGCGCGCTCGTCGCGATCTCGATCACCCATTTGCCGGCGCTGGCGCTCGGCGCCGCCGGGCAGGCGGACGACGGTGCGGCCGGGCCGGGCTGGGCGCCGGTGCCCGGCAAGGCGCGCTGGCGCATCGACGGCATCCCGAAGGTCACGGGCCAGAAGATCTACGCACGCGACTTCAAGTCGCGCGACTTCGTCGGCTGGCCGCAGCAGGAGAACTGGCTCTATGCGTTGCGGTGCGATCGGGTCGACGCCGTGTACGAAGGCTATGACCTCGGTGTGCTGCCGGCCGAATTGCGGCCGATCGCCGTCGTCGACAACGCATTGCTGAGCGCGCGGCGGATTCCGCTGGCACCCGAGGCCGACCCGATCGCGAACCAGGACATCTACTGGCTCGCGCGCACCGGCCACGCGGCGGATTGCTACGGACAACCGGCCGCGCTGCTGATCTTCGAGAACTTCGATGTCTATCGTCGAGCGAAGAAGCTGCTCGATTTCAACCGCAGCGTGATCCGTTACGGCGCGCCGGTCACGCGCCCGACGGCCGCGCAGGCCGTGCCGTTTTCTCCCGTGACCATCTACGTGCGCGATGACGAACGCGGCTTCAACTACGTCGACAACTACCAGACCGACAGCAGCGGCAAGCCGACCGCCGAATACCTGAAGCAACGCGAGGAGGCGGTCGCCAACATCGATGCGACGATCGCCCGCAACGCGGCCGCCGGCGCGTGGATCGGCGTGCGTGCGACCGGCAATGAAGGATTCGAGACGCCGGCGATGGACCCGATGTTCATGGAACCCGAAGCGGGGCTCGCATGGTACGACGCGTCCAGCGCGACAATGAGCCTCGTGCTCGGTACGCAGTCGGCGAACGACGATGCGACCGGCGCGCTCGCGCTGTTCCAGGGCAGCGACGTCGCGGCCAAGGAGGCCCACGTCATCGCGTGCTATCCGGGCGGCGGCTTCGGCGGGCGCGACAAGTCCTATTTCCCGCTCTATCTCGCGCTCGCGGCGCCGTTCGCGACGGGCGCGCTACGCTGGCAGCAGTCGCGCTACGAGCAGTTCCAGGTCGGGTTGAAGCGCTGCGAAACGCAGTTTTCCGAATCGCTGTGGTTCAACCGGCGCGGCAAGCTCGAAGCGATCACGTGCGATTTCCTGATGAACGGCGGCGGCAAGAAGAACCTGTCGCCGTACGTCGCGCAGCTCGCCGCGCTGAGCGCGATGAGCTGCTACGAGATTCCGCGCGCACGCGCGCAGGCGGCCTCGACTTACACGCGGGAAGTGTTCGGCGGATCGCAGCGCGGCTTCGGCGGCCCGCAGGCGTTCATGGCGGTCGAGACGCTGATGGACGAGGCCGCGCGCCGGCTCGGGCTCTCGCCGTTCGCGATCCGTCGCGCCAATTTTCTCGGCGGCACGCCCGGGCTCGGCAAGGGGCGCGCGATCACGGGTGCGCCGATCCTGTTCGACCTGCAGCTCGACGCGTTGCTCGACCGGCTCGAACAGCACCCGCTGTGGCGCGAACGCGAGCGCACCCGCGCGGAACGCGCGGCGCGCCATCTCCGCTACGGCGTCGGACTCGCGATGGCGAACGAGGCCTACGGCACCTCCGGTGACGGCATGTTCGGGATGGTGCAGATCCTGCCCGACAGCCGGCTGCGCGTGGTCACGCCGTACACCGACATGGGTAACGGCGCGGCCACGACGCTGGGGCTCGCACCGTCCGAATTTCTCGGGCAGAACGCGCAGACGATCGCCATGAGCGAGATCGGGCCGTTCAATGCACTCGGGCTCACGCGTTCGAGCAACCCGTCGGCCAATCCGAAGACGGTGCGCTACACGTACGGTTCGTCGAGCGCCTGTCTCGGCGCATTCCATCAGTACCACGCGGTGAAGGGGGCGGCCCAGGCCTTGTTCCTGCAAAGCGTGCTGCCGGCGGCCCGTGCGTGGTGGGGCGTGCCCGTGCGGGCAGAGGACGTGCGCTGGGCCAATGGTGCGCTCGTCGCGAACGGCCTCACGCCGATTTCGTGGCCGGCGCTGCTCGGCACCATCACGAAGCTGGGCCTGCAGACGGTGGCGGCCGTGCATGCGAGCTATGCCGGCTACTTCTGGAAGGGCACCTATCCGTTCGCGTCGGGCAGTGCGCAAATCGACTACGACTACGTGGCGGTCGGCCTCGATCCTTACTTCCTGACGCCGCTGTACCGCACGCTGCAGGCGCCGCCGGTCGACACGAGCCTCTACGGGCGCACGACCTATGCGCCATCGGCGTCGCTCGTCGGCGTGTCCGTCGATCCGGCGAACGGGCGCGTGAAGGTCGAGCGCGTGGTGTCGGCGGTGAGTGTCGGGCGGCAACTGTCGCCGGAGCTCGTCGAAGGACAGTCGCAGGGCGCGGTCGCGATGGGGATCGGCAACGTGCTGACGGAGACGTGCCCGCTCGGCCCGGACGGCCCGGGTGGCGGCCGATGGAACCTCGACCGCTACGAGGTGACGCGCCTGCCCGACATTCCCGAGCAGGAGCTGATCGCGCTGCCGCCGCCCGGCAACGACCCCGCGAATGCGCGCGGTATCGCGGAAGCGGTGATGTGCCCGATCGCGCCGGCGCTGCTCAATGCGCTGGCGATGGCGACGGGGCGAAGGTTCAGGGTCACGCCGGTCACGCCGGACAAGATTCTGGAGGCACTGCAATGAGCGATCCGGTCCGCATGGTCGTGAACGGCCAGCCCGTCGAGGCAGCCGCCGACGACGCCGACATGAACCTCATCGACTTCCTGCATGAACGACAGGACCTGACCGGCACGAAGCTGTGCTGCGGCATCGGCGTGTGCCGGGCGTGCACGGTCGGCGTGCGCAACACGCCCGACGCGCCGATGGAAAAGACGCTGTCGTGCTCGACGCCGGTCAGCGCGATGGCCGGCATGCACGTGTACACGATCGAAGGGCTCGCGCAGGACGGCACGCTGTCGCCGCTGCAGCAGAGCTTTCTCGAATCGTTCGCGTTCCAGTGCGGCTACTGCGCGTCGGGATTCCTGATGGCCGCGACCGCGATGCTCGATCATCTGCGCGCGCAGCCGGTGCCCGCCGCCGAGCTGGACGCGATGATCGAAACGTGGGTGGGCGGCAACGTGTGCCGATGCACCGGCTATGTCAAATACATCGAGGCCATCCGCAAGGTGGCGATGCGCTACACGAAGGAGGCGGCATGACGATCAGGACCTGCATCGCGGCGCTGGCGCTGCTGCTGGCCGCGCCCGCGTCGTTTGCCGCGGAAGGCGCCGATGCCTCCCTGCACGAATACGCGCAGCAGTGCACCGACGAAATCGGCGAGATTCCCGCGTTCGACTGCAACAGCGGGACGGACGTGCCGATCACCGTCAACGGCAGCGTGCCCGCGCGGTACACGGCACACATGACCTGCGATCGCCCGGCGCTGTTGCCGTACGACGCGCCGACCTCCGGGCAATGCACGCCTTACTCGAAGATCCTCGACCTGTCTCACGGCGACACGCAGATCTCGGCGTTTTGCCGTCGCAAGCAGATCCGCGAGAACCGCAGCCCGTACTACGACGAAGTCGACATCGTGCTGCACCACGTGCGCAACGGCAAGACCTGCTGGTTTCATGCGGACAAGGGCGGTACGGGCGGCATGGACGCGTCGCGCGTGCCGCCGCCGAACGAGAAGACCCCGCCGCCCGGTCGGCCGTCGGCCGCGGAATTCTGGTGGAAACCGGCTGCGACCGCGACGAAGCGCTGCGTGTCGTGCCACGATGCGAGCCCGGTCATGTACAGCCCGTGGATCGGGCAGGTATGGAACCGCGTGCCGACCGATCCGTGGGGCAAGTACATCAATCTCGGTGCCGACTTCGCGTCATGGACGTCGCACGCGATCAGCACGCCCGGTAACACCTGCATCGGCTGCCACCGGATCGGCGACCAGAACAGTTGCAAGATCTACGTGCCGCTCGCCGCCGGGTTGCTGCCGCCGCCGAAAGGCAGCAACCAGCTGGCGAGCAGCTATCCGCTGACGCACTGGATGCCGATCGACAACAACCGCAGCCGCGACGAGTGGAACGCGGCCAACGTGAAGTCGGTGAGCGACCTGCTCGAGTGCTGTTCGGCGCGGGGCAAGAACGATCCGAAGTGCTCGTTCACGCCGGCGGCGCAGGCGGCGAAGTAGGGGGCCGCCGGGCGGCGGAACGTCGTGCCCGTTCACCCGGTCGCGGTCGTCACTGAAAGTGATGCACGTAGCGCAGCACCATCCGCGTGCCCTGCGGCCGGTTGCGCGCATAGGTTTCGAAGTATGCGTTGAACATCAGATGATCCTGCGGCGAGAAGCTATACATGGCCCCCGGGCCGATCGCGAACACGGCCTCCCGCGTGCCCGGCACGTCCTGCCCGTTTGCCTTCATGTCGGTGGTCTGGCGCAGCCAGTAGCCGTTGAGCCCCAGCCGCAGGCCGGGGCGCACTTCATACTCGGTCGCGAAGTTCGCGTGGATCGCCTGGCCGGCCTGCGTCGACGTCACGTCCGGGCCGAGCGACGTGGCCGGCTGATGGTTGGTCGCGTTCCACAGATAATGCAGCCGCCAAGACACCGTCCACTTGGGCGTGAGCCACAGCGTCGCCGCCCAGTACGGATCGAACGACCAGACATGGCTGCCGGGGTTGATCGCGCGCGACGGATCGTACGCGCCGGTCGGCGCGATGAACTGGAATTCCACGCGCTGCGCGAAGCGCGGGCCTTGCGCGCCCATCACCGGGTCGAACTGGATGAACGGGCCGATCAGCAGGTCGCCGAAACCGGCGCGCGCATTCAGCGCGACGTTGCCGATGCCGTCGTCGGTTCGCGCGGACGCGATCCACGGCAGGATCACGTCGAGGCCGGGATGCATGCCCGCGAACGTCAGCGGCGACTGATAGACGAGCTGGCTCAGCCCCGCGAACAGGTCGATGTCCTGCTTCGGCAGCCCGACCTTGTTGCCCGCATTGTCGTTGACGCGGCCGGCCGTGTAGTACTGCAGGTACTGCGTGCCGTACCAGCCGGAGCCGGCCGGCGGCATCCCGTCGAGGAAGCTGGTCATGCCGAGGTTGACCGCCGGCAGGTCGGCTGCGCCGGCCGGCGCGCCTGCGGCCATGCCCGCGATCGTGAGGCCTGCGACGACGAGCATGCGAGAGCCGAGTTTCATGTTCACCACCTCCTGTTGATTTATTGGTACAACTAATCAAACGGCGCGAAAAAGATCGGGATGGTCGGCGATCGCACGATACTGGCCCGCATGGAACACGAGCGGCGCATGGCCGAACGTGTCGAACTGTTCGATCTGGCCGATGAAGAGCAGGTGATCGCCGCCTTCGTAATGGCCGACGTTGCGGCACACGAAGCGCGCGCTCGCGCCGTCGAGACAGGGCACGCCACCGGTTTCCGAATCGACGTGAAGCACGCCGTCGAACTTGTCGGCGCTGGGCGTCGCGAAGCGGCGCGACAGCTCGATCTGGTCGTGCGCGAGGATGTTGATCGCGAAATGGGTGGCCGCGACGAAATCCGGGCGGCTCGGCGCGACCTTGCGCAGGCTCCACAGCACGAGCGGCGGATCGAGCGACAGCGACGAGAACGAATTGGCGGTGAGGCCCACCTTGCGTCCGTCGGCCGCGCAGGTGGTGATCACGGTCACGCCGGTCGGGAATTGCCCGAACGCGGCGCGTAACTGCAGCGGGTCGAGGGCCGGGCGATCGGTAGCGGTCGTTTCCATGCCGGTCACTCCGTGCGTGCGCTGTGTTCGCGGATCATCGCCGCGCAGGCCGACGGCTCGAACCACCACGGCGAGAACCGGCGCGGATCGTCGAAGCCGTCGACGATCGCCGCGGCGAGCGACGGCAACTGGCCGGCCGCGCCGAGCAGTTCGAGGATGTGCGGCGGTGGCGGCGTGAGCAGCGAGTTGGTCCAGCGCACGACGTGCTGCGCATACGCCCAGTACCCTTCGAACGTCTGCTGCATCCAGTCTTCGCCGAACGGCGCGGCATCGCGTGCGACGATCGCGTCGAAATACGCGTTCGCGCATTTCGCGGCGTTGTTCGATCCCTGGCCGGTGATCGGATCGTTGACGACCACCGCATCGGCCATCCCGAACACCGTGCGGCCCGACGGCAGCCGGAAGAACGGCTTGCGCACCGTCGGCGTGAAGCGTCCGGCGAGCGTGCCGTTCGGATCGGTGAGCTCGACGTCGCGGCAGCGCTCGAATTCCCACGGTACGTACTGCTGCAGGAACGACAGGCTCCGGTCCAGATGCTGGTCGGGCGTCTTCACGTCGGCCCAGCAGTCGAGCGGGCCGCCCGGGATGCCTTCGAACACCATGATTTCGCACGGGCCCGTCGTGGTCAGCGCGGGAAACACGAAGTACTCGCCGATGCCCGGCAGCAGGTTGAAGCGCACGCGCGAATACGGCTGGCTCGGCGTCATCCCTTTCACATAGGTGAGGGCCAGCGCGCGTTGCGGGCGGTCGAACGCGCTGCGCGTGTCGTCGCGGCCGAGCAGGTTGACGATCTCGCCCTTGCCGGCCGCGAGCAGCACGAGGTCGTGGCTGCGTGCGAGCTCCTCGAGTTCGGGCACGCCGATGTCGGCAATGCGCACGTCCGCGCCCCGGCGCTTCACGCGGTCGAGCCAGTCGGCCATCTTCACGCGCTGGTCGACCGACTGCGCATAGCGCGTCAGCCGCGACGACCAGTCGATCACCTTGCGGCCGTTGCCGTCCGGATGCGGTACCGCGATGCCGATCCCTTCGACGGACGGGCACGCTTCCTCCCAGGTGTTCAGGCCGAGATCGCGCTCGATCTGCAACGACGTGTGGAACATGCACTGGCTCGACATGACCTTGCCGGTGCGGATCTGCTCGGCGTCGCGGTTGGTCGCGAGCGTGACGTGATAACCCTGGTCGAGCAGGGCGAAGGCGAGTTGCAGGCCGGACTGACCGGCGCCGACGATGGCGATGCGTCTCATGGATGTGTCCTTGGTTGGCCGGATGCCGGCCGGAATCGAAATGGTTGCGGGATGCGGCGGCGAGGAACGGTCACTCCGCGAGACGCGGAATGGCCGGCACCGCCTGTTCGGGGCCCATCGCGGCATAGCCGCCATCCACCGCGTAGTCGGCGCCGGTCACGAAGCTCGCCGCGTCGCTGCACAGGAACGTCACGACCTGCGCGACCTCGGACGGATCGCCGACCCGGCCGAGCAGGTGGAACGGCGCGGCGACGCGATCGGTCTTCGCGCGGTCGCCGTGCGTCAGCTCGTCCATCACGCGCGACCAGGTCCAGCCCGGCGACACCGAATTGACGCGAATGCGGTCGGGCGCGAGATCCATCGCCATGCTGCGCGTGAGCTGGCGGATCGCCGCCTTGGACGTCGGGTACAGCCAGCGGCCGGTTTGCGCGCACTGGGCCGAGATCGAGCTGAAGTTCACGATCGCGCCGCCGCCGCGCCGGACCATCTGCGGATGCACGGCCTTGGCGAGCATCGCCGCCGACACGACGTTGACGTCCATCGCGGCGAGCCAGTCGTTGCGGGTCGCCTGGATGCCGTTGTCGACGTAGCTGCACGCGAGGTTGACGAGCACGTCGATCGCGCCGAACCGCTCGACGATGGCCGCGACCGCATGCTCGATCGCGCGATCGTCGGTGATGTCGAGCGCGACGAACATCGCCCGTTCGCCGAGCGAGTCGGCCACGCGCGCGCCGTTCTCCGCATCGAGATCGAGGATCGCGACGCACGCACCGGCGTGGCTCAGGTCCTGCGCGACCGCGGCGCCGATCAGCGTGGCGCCGCCGGTGACGATCGCGACTTTGCCAGCAAGGGCAGTCATGGGGTGTCTCCGGAAATCGTTGGGTGGGGGAAGGTGTTGCGTCAATGCGTGCCCGACGACGGCTCGCTGTCCTGCCAGCGGCGCATCAGCCCGTTCGACGGCACGGTTTCGTCGAGCAGCTTGCGGGCCGTTTCGACACCCGCGACCGGCAGGCCGGCCGGATCGAGCAGCCCGATCTGCACGAGCACGCTCGCCTGGTCCCAGTAGATGTGCTCGTGATAGAGCTTGTCGCCGCGAAACTTGACGATCGCGACGAGCGGAATCTCGACGCGCTTGCCGGTCGGCGCGACGCCCGGCAGCATCCAGTCGATCTCGGTGGTGTGCGTGAAGCAGAACAGCAACTCGTCGACGATCTGGCTCGCGCCGACCGTGCGCGAGATCGGCGTGATCGTCGTGTCCGGCGGATTCGCGTGCACGAAGTGATGCGTGTAGAAGCGCTTGAGCTCGTCGTAGCCGACGCCGCCCGTCAGCGTCGGAATATGGTTGACGTACGGCTCGGCAACCATCGTCGCCATCGTGGCATCGACGTTGCGCGTGTCGAACTCGTGTTGCAGATGCGCTTCCCACAGTGTGGACAGGTCGTAGTGCGGGCCGAGCGCGGCACGGAACGCGGCGATCGCGCGCTGATGGGCCATGCTCGCGGCGGCCTTGTCGAAATGATCGCCGCCCACACGCGCGAACGCGTGATCGACCCCGGGATACACGTACACTTCGACGCCGTCGCGCCCGGCCAGCGCTCCGGCAATGCGCTGCTGCGCGTCGGGCGGGCAGAAGCGGTCTTGCCCCGCGATCTGCAGCACGAGCCGGCCGTGCAGGTGAGACGCCTCGTCGAGCGCGTGCTCGATGCCCACGCCGTAGTAACTGACCGCCGCGGCCACGTCCGGCAGCCGGCACGCGGCGAGATACGCGAGCTTGCCGCCGAGACAGTAGCCGAGCACGCCGGTTCCGCCCGTGCATTCGGGAAGCTGCCTGAGCACGGCCAGCGTGGCGCCAACATCCTCGACACCCTTGTTCTCGTCGTATGCGCGGTAAAGGGCCATTGCGCGTTCGGCATCCGCTCCCGCATAGCCGAGTTCGATCCCCGGCGCCTGGCGCCAGAACAGGTCGGGCACGAGCACCGTGTAGCCTTCCTCCGCGTAGTAGTCGGCTGCTTCCCGCATCGTCGCGTTCGCGCCGAAGATCTCGTGGCACAGCACGATGCCGGGCCCGGTGCCGCCGGCCGGCGTGCTCAGGTACGCGCGAAACGTGCCGCCGTCCGGCGACGGAATCTCGATGTGACGTCCTTGCATGTGTCCCTCCATTCCAGTTTTGTGCTGCGACGGGCCCAGTATTGGCGGACGAAATGGGCACTTCTATCCGCTTTCTTCGGCCGATATCCGCGAATTCCGGAAACCTGTTGCACCGGCCGCCGCGCATGGGCGGGCGCGCGGCTGACTGCGGGTATGTGCGGATGCGGAAGCCCCGCACAGTTTTCTACGATGCGCGAACGGTCCGCTTCTTGCGTCATGTGCGCGGGACTTGCGTGCTTTGGCGGCCGGACTGTCCGGATACTCCGGGCGCTATCCGGATCGTGCGGCGGATGCCCCCACATCGGGAATGCATGCACGGCGCGAGTGCAATGGAGCATGACGGGAGAACAGCGATGGCGCAATTTTCCGAAACGGGCTGGCTGCCGGATACGGCCTGTTTCAATCACGACAACCTGCTGCTGCAGTCGAACGACGTCGACGAGGTGCGCGCACGCGTCGCCGACGTCTTCAAGCCGCACCGGCTCACGCCGACCGGCGAATCGCGCGCGCTGCACAGCTGCATGCATCACGCGCGCTGGGGCAACCTCTCGTTGAACCTGCTCGATTATGGCGGCGGCGTCAGCATCGAGCCCGGCCCGCTCGAGCACTTCTTCCTGTTGCAGATCCCGTTGCGCGGCGACGCGGAGATCGAGTGCGGGTCGGCGCGTTTCGTGTCGTCGCCGGGCACCGCGTCGTTGATCTCGCCGACGCTGCCGCTGAAGATGCGCT
Source organism: Burkholderia sp. Tr-20390 (assembly GCF_017104595.1). Classification (NCBI taxonomy): domain Bacteria; kingdom Pseudomonadati; phylum Pseudomonadota; class Betaproteobacteria; order Burkholderiales; family Burkholderiaceae; genus Burkholderia; species Burkholderia sp. Tr-20390. Next base: position 18,404 of record NZ_JAAGPC010000017.1, read on the forward strand.
GGGGCGACGCGTGTCCGCAAGTCATCCTGCGCATCGAGCGCGAAGTGATGGAGCGCCACGCGCAGCGGCATTTCGGCGACGACCGGCGCGCGCCGGTCGAATTCGAGCCGGAGTTCAGCCTGTCGTCGTCGCAGGGCGCGTGTCTGGCGCAGATGCTGCCGATCCTCGCCGGCGCGATCGCGACGGACGCGCATCCGCTGCGTCATCCGCTCGCGTTCGAGCAGCTCGAATCGACGCTGCTCAACCTGCTGCTGCACGGCCACCCGAACAGCGCACGCAACGGCACGCGGCACCTGCCGGTGGCGATCGCGCCGTTCTACGTGCGGCGCGTCGAGGACTACATCCGCGCGCATCTCGACGAGCCGCTGACGATCGAACGGCTCGCCGAACTCGCCGGCGTCAGCCCGAGCACGCTGTTCGCCGGCTTTCGTCATCGCCACGGCACCACGCCGATGGGCTTCGTGCGGCAGTTGCGCCTGCAACATGTGCGCGAGGAATTGCTGGCCGACGCGTCGCCGGGGCTCGCGTCGGTGACGGACGTCGCGCTGAAATGGGGTTTCGCACACCTCGGGCGGTTCGCGATCGAGTACAAGCGGGCGTTCGGCGAGTCGCCGTCGGCGACGCTCAGGATGCGGCGCGGGCGCGCCTAGCGGCTCACGCGGCAGTCCGCTCGCGGTTCCGCTACGGCAGCGGCACGCCCCAGACTGCCGTCACGTCCCCGCCGAGCCGCCATTCGGTGAACGGGCGGCGCGTTGCGATGATCGCCGGCAGCCGCGCGTCGTGAAAGCGCGCGTAGTACGGCTCGACCCAGCTCAGTTCATCGCGGAACGTCCACGGAAACAGGTCCTGCCTGACCGGTGTGATGGCGGTGAAGCTGGCGGGATCGTCGACCGCGTTGATGACCAGGTTCGCCAGGCGGCCGATCGCGCCGTCGTTTTCCCGATAGAGATCGATATGGCGCCGCTGCACGAGTTCCGCCGCGAACACGAGCGGGAGCAGCGCGAACGTGTGATAGTGCAGCGCGCGGTTGCCGCGTTTGACTTCCCGTGCCAGCGCACCATCGGGGCCGATGTCGCGGATGCCTTCGCGTACCCGCAGCAGCCCCGAATCGACGAGGCTCGCGTTGCCGGTCACGGTGCCGATGGCGATCAGGTCGAGTCCGGCCCAGTACACGAGGTTGTTGTGCAAATGGTTGATCGCTTGCGCATCGCGGGTGGCGATCGCGATGCGTTCGAGCCACGGGTCGATCGCGTCGAACCGGGCGCGGTTCGCGTCGCGTACGTCGCGCGGCATGCGCAGGATCACCATCGCGAAGTCGGTGCCGGCCCAGGAGCGCTCGTAGTCGCCCTGATAACCGGTGATCCGGCCCATCAGCGCGTCGGCCTGGGCCCAGCTTTCCAGCAGGCTCACCGCGCATGACCAGTCACCCTTGTCCGCCGACGCATTGAGCCGTGAAATGAAATCGCGCATCGGCTTCACGGCGCGCGCATAGCCGGCGGCGTCGTCATAGTAGCCAGGCGGGTCGATCGTCGTCACGGCGGCCGGGACGTCACAGGCGCGGGCCGGCGGCACGGCCCAGCAAAGTGCGCTCACCGCGAGCCACGCGGCGAGCAGGGGACGAGTCGACAGGCGGTGCATACGGTCCTCGGTGGTGACGTGACGGTGACGCGGCAAACACGGAAGCCGAACCGGGGGCGGACAACCTCGCGATGCAGGACGCGCGCGGCCGCCAAGGCACGACGAACCCCGTTGATGCGCGTGGGCCGTGCAGCCCGCGGCCCATTCCGGTGGCGCACGCAGTCTAGCGTCCCCGTCTTTCATCCGCCTTGCCCGGCGGCAGCCGACGACGCATTTTTTTGAGACTGCGCCCTATTCGCCCGGTATCATCGCTGCGCTCGCGACCGACGCCATGGGCCAGTGCATGCCGACTCGCGCGCAACCAGCATCGCCAAGAAGACAACACAGGGCGGACGCCGACGGCGCGTCGCGCCGCGATCGGGCCGAATCGGCCACCAGCACGACGGAGCAAGGAACGATGGCAACGGGCAGGGGAGCGGCGCGACGCGCGAGGGCGATCGCGGCCGGGAGCGCGTGGGTCGTGGCGGCGGCGGGCGGCGCACACGCGCAGGCATCGGGTGCGGCAGTCACGCCGCCGGCCGGCGCGGCGGCGGCCGTGCTGCCGACGATCGACGTGACCGGGAAGGGCAGCGGCGCATCGAGCGGGCTCGTCGGGCTGCGCACCACGGCCGGCACGAAGACCGACACGCCGGTGGCCGAGATCCCGCAAACGGTCAATCTCGTGACCGCGCAGCAGATCGAGATGACCGGCGCGGCCGACCTGAACCAGGCGCTGCGCTACGTGCCGGGATTCGCGACGTTCGGCGCCGACAGCCGCACCGACTGGTATGCGGCGCTGCGCGGCTTCACGCCGACGCTGTACGTCGACGGCGTCGCCGCGCCGAATACGGCCGTGATCGCGAACTGGCGCGTCGACCCGTACACGATCGACTCGATCGCCGTGCTGCGCGGGCCGACCTCGGTGCTGTACGGCGCGGGCGAACCCGGCGCGATCGTCGACGCGCACACGAAGCTCGCCGACGGCGAGCGCGTCCGCGACGCCGGCGTGCAGATCGGCAATGATGCACGCAAGCAATTCATGCTCGATGTCGGCGATACGCTCGACCCCAACGGCCGCTTTGCGTACCGTTTCGTCGGCGTGGCGCGCGACGGCAACGCGGTCACCGGCCCGAACGGCGACCGGCGCGTCGCGCTGGCGCCGTCGTTCCGATGGCGGCTGAACGCCGATACGTCGCTGACGCTCTCGGCGACGTTCCTGCAGGACGGCAGCGATATTTCGTCGAACTTCCTGCCCGCGTCGGGCACGGTGTTGCCGAACCCGAATGGCCGGCTGTCGCAGGACATCTACATGGGCGCCCCCGGCTTCAACGACTACCGGAAGAAGCAGTGGTCGCTCGGCTACGCGCTGGAGCACCGCGTGAATGCGATCTGGTCGCTGCATCAGGACGTGCGCTGGTCGCACCTGTCGCTCGACGACGCGACGGTGTTCGGTATCGGCTACGTGCCCCGCAGCAGCACCAACATGATGCGTTATGCGGGGCTGTTCCAGCTCAACTACAGCCGGTTCGACATCGACAACCACGCGCAGGCGCGCTTCGGCACGGGGCCGCTCGAACATACGCTGCTGCTCGGCGCGCAATATGACCGGCAGACGACGACCAACAGCGTGTGGCTCGCGCTGGCGCCGTCGCTCAACCTGTATCACCCCGTCTACCGGCCCGTCACGGACGCGATTTTCTCCGGCCCGACGTCGCTCGGCCACGTCGACCAGTACACGGCGATGAACACGTTCGGCGTGTATGCGCAGGACCAGATCCGCTGGCGGCGCTGGACGCTGACGCTCGGCGGCCGCGAGGATTTCGTCAATGCGCGGTTCGACGACCGGACGGCCGGCACGCAGGCGCGGCAGGACGTCAGTGCGTTCTCCGGACGCGTCGGGCTCACCTATCAGGGCGACGCCGGGCTGTCGCCGTACGTGAGCTATTCGACGTCGTTCGATCCCGTCATCGGCGTGAGGATGGTCGGCGGCGGCTTGCCGAAGCCGACACGCGGCAAGCAGACGGAAGCCGGGTTGCGCTGGCAGCCGCCCGGCAAGAACCTGCTGTTGAGTGCGGCCGTCTACCAGATCGACCAGACCAACGTCGCGACGCCGGCACCGGTGAGTCTCGACCCGACCGGCACGACGTCCGTGCAGACCGGCAAGGTGCGCTCGCGCGGGATCGAGCTGAGCGCGCTCGGCAAGGTCACCCGCGAGCTGTCGGTCGTCGCGTCGTATATGTATCAGGACGTCAAGAACGTGCAGGCGAACGACGCGTCGTTGAACCACTGGCCGGTGGCGGTGCCGCTGCCGCGGCAGATGGCGTCGATGTGGGCCGACTGGACCTGGCGCACGGGTATCCTGTCGGGCCTCGGGGTCGGCGGCGGCGTGCGCTACCAGAGCGCGTCGGCCGGCGCACCCGACAACTCGCTGACCGTGCCGAGCGTGACGCTGGTCGACCTGGCGCTGCACTACGAGATGCCGCACTGGCGGTTCGCGCTGAACGTCGCGAACCTGTTCGATCGCAGCTATGTGAGCGGTTGCCAGTCGTACGCCGTCTGCGTGTTCGGCAACGAGCGAACCGTGCTGGCCACCGCGAAATACAACTGGTAGTCGCGAACGCGCGCAGCGGCTCTACGCGTCGCGTTGCGGTTCCCGCCGCACGGCGCGTTCGCCGGCATGACGCTGGCGCCGCCACTCGGTCGGCGTGAGGCCGAAACGTTCGCGGAATGCGGTCGCGAAATTCGCCGGTGTGGAAAAGCCGATCTCCTTCGCGATGCTGGCAATGCTGAGCGACGTCGAATCCAGCAGGTCCTGCGCGATCCGCAGCCGCTCGTGCCGCAGATACTCGAACACCGTCTGGCCGAGGTTGTCGCGAAACGCGCGTGACAGCCGCTTTTCGTGCGTGCCGACCGCGCGGGCCAGCTGCTCGACCGTCGGCGGATCGTTCAGCGTCCGTGCCAGGTGGCGGATGGCCGCGCGCACGATGATGTCGTCGTCCTTGCCGGCCACGAACGGGCTTTCCGTGTCGACGAGCCGCTCGCGCTTCTCGCGCGCGAGCTGCACGCGAATCCGCGCAAGCACTTCCGCGGGCTCGAACGGCTTGACCACATAGTCGACGCAGCCGATGTCGAACCCCTCGAGGCGCTCGTGCAACGCGCCGGCCACGGTCAGGAAAATCACCGGAATCGCGCACGTCAGCGGATCGGCGGCAAGCAGCCGGCACGCGGTGAAGCCGTCCATGCGCGGCATGCGGACATCCATCAGGATCAGGTCGGGCATGAGCGCCTGCGCGCGCTGGCACGCCTGCAGCCCGTCGGACGCAATGCTGATCCGGCACCCCGTGCCGCGCAGGATGTCGATCAGCAAGCGAAGCTGGTCGGGCTGATCGTCGACGATCAGGATATGGGCGTCGCCCAATGCGGAGATCGATGGATGCATCGTGCACCTGTTCTGGAATGACTGCTGGCTGCGTTCCTGCGGGTGGCCGGCCCGGTTCGGATCAATCGTCGGAAGCTGCTCCATGGCGACGTACAAGCGCATCGACATTCGAATTTTGCCCCGCTACACGACGGACAACCGGTCGGCGTAATGCCTCGTATGGCGGGTTTTGATCACTGACCCGGTAAAGGCGCGAAGCGTTGCCGGCGTCGCGCGCTGAAAAGTGCGCGACTGCCGGTATCGATGCGAGCCGAATTGTAGGGGCATATTTCAATTCTTGCCAGACGCATTGACTCTATTTGCTTCAATCCGTTTTTCAGCTGCTTCAGCTTGTATGGTGATTCGTGTTTGGCGTGCGGCACACCGGTGCCTGTCCATTTCCGCCATTTTCATTTGGCACCGCCACGTGCGGTCGCGTAGTTCATAAATATTTTTGGGGAAATCTTTTGAGGAATTTTTCTTTAATACGCCTCAGCAAAGATTTTATCCGCCCGACAAAACATCTCGATTAATTTAGATGGCGCGAAATCGTTTGCGAGATGCGCGTTTTTAGCGTAACTATTTGAATGTATTGAATTTTACAATCTATAAAGAATGCCACCTTCAATAATTTTAATTCGTGTCTCATAATTCGTCCGAACTTTGAGTGCAGGGTTGCACCGAGCAACGCAAGGCACGGCGGGTTGTGACGGACGTTGTGCGATTCGGGTCCGAGGCATCACTTGATGTGACTCCGAGCGCATGTCCGCTGCGCGCAAGCGAAAATCCGGTTGCCGTGGATGAAATAAAAGAAGCGGGGTGGGTCGCGGTCAGCGCGACATCAAATCAGGGGTGTCCATAACGGCGGGTTGAATCTCCGGATTCAGTCGCTGGGCGAATTCGCCCATATAAAACGATATGCATTCCTAATGCATCACCAGGATTAACGGAACGGGCCGTCACACGAACGACGGGCCCGCGCTTTCGAACGTCCCGTCGCCACGAGCGGACGATGCGTGTCGCCTTCGGCACGCTCGAGCCGGGCACGGGCATCGGGTTCCGCACTGAAGTCGTAATCGCAATCGCAGTCGCAGCTGAAGTCTTCAACAAAACTAAGTAGTCCGTATTCAAACCAGACGCTACAAAACGGAGCAGAAGACCATGAAGAGGAAGCAGATTTCGGCGCTTGCCGCCGCCATGTTCACGGGTGCAGGTGTGCTGATCTCGGGCGCCGCGCATGCGGACAATTTCGTCGATCGCGGCAACCCGGACAACGCGCTGAGCGGTCAGTGCATCGACGGCACGAACCCGCTGTGTGTCGCGACCAAGAGCGGGAGCTACGTGGCGGTAAGCACGGCAAACGTCAAGATGGGCACGAATGCCAAGGCCGGCACCAGCGGGATCGCGATCGGTGACCAGTCGAATGCAAGCAGCAATGGCGGCACCAGCAGCGGCGGCGCGATCGCGGTCGGCGTCGGCGCGCAGGCGCTGGCGAACTCGGCCACGGCCATCGGCACGGTAGCCGTCGCACAAGGCAACACGGCGCTCGCCATCGGCCGCCAGTCGGCCGCGGTCGGCGATTTCTCGATGGCGCTCGGCAACGTCGCCGATGCGCACGGCACCAGCTCGATCGCACTGGGCCACTCGGCGCTCGCCAGCGGCGATCGTTCGGTCGCGATCGGCGGCGCCAACCCGACATCGAGCGACGGCGTGTCGGCCGGCGCGTCGTATGACGCGGCCACCCAGACGCGCGCCGGCGGCACGCAATCCGTCGCGATCGGTGCTGGCGCGCAGACGAACGACAACAACCAGGTGGCGATCGGTTCGGGCAGCGTCGGTGCGAACAATGGCGGCACGCCGGTGTTCGGCGGCACGGCCGCGCCGGTTGGCGGCGCGGTGTCGTTCGGCGCGATCGGCAACGAGCGCCAGCTCAAGAACGTCGCGGCAGGCGCGGCCGATACGGACGCCGTCAACGTCCAGCAGCTGAAGAACGTGAACGGCACGCTCAGCACGAGCATCGCCACGGTCGACGCGCGCGTGACGTCGGTCGGCAATTCACTGTCGACCACGATCTCGAACGTCGACCAGCGCGTGACCAACGTGGGCAACAGCCTCAGCACCAGCATCGTGACCGCAACGAAGAACGTCGTGAAATACACCGACGATTCGCATGCGGCGATCGCACTCGACGGCGCCAACGGCACGACGATCAACGGCGTCGCGGCCGGCGTCGCCGACACCGATGCGGTCAACGTCGGCCAGCTGAAGGGCAGCGTCGCGCCGCTGCAGACGTCCATTTCGACGGCCACGTCGAACATCGCGAACCTGCAGGCCAGCGTCACCGGCATCAACACCTCGCTGAGCACGGCAACCACGAACATCAGCAACCTGCAGGCAGCCGATGCACGCAACGTGAAGTACGACGGCCAGAGCGGCTTCGACTCGGTGACGTTTGCCGGCACGAACGGCACGACGCTGCACAACGTCGCGGCCGGTGTCGCGAATACCGACGCCGTGAACGTCGGCCAACTGAACGGCGGCCTGTCGTCGCTCAGCACGAGCGTGACGAACAGCATCAGCACGACGCTCGGCAACCTGAGCACGTCGATCACGAACCAGATCGGCAACGCGACGAAGAACGCCGTGCAGTACGACGATGATGCGCACGGCGGCGTGACGCTCGGCGGCAAGGGCGCGCAGTCACCGGTCGGCCTGCACAACGTGGCGGACGGCATTGCCGCGGGCGACGCCGTGAACGTCGGCCAGCTCGGCAAGGCCACCGACACGCTGAACCAGTCGATCACGAATGTCGGCAACAGCGTCACGACGCTCGGCAACCAGGTGACGACGAATACGGGCAACATCGCGGCACTCCAGCAGGACGCGCTGCTGTGGAACACGAACCTCGGCGCATACGATGCGAGCCACGGCGGCAACGGCCCGCAACGCATCGGCAACGTCGCGGCCGGCAAGAACGGCACGGATGCGGTCAACGTCGACCAGTTGAACGCGGCGATTCAGGACGGCACGAGCCAGCTCGATGCGCTCGCGGTGAAGTATGACGACGCGAGCAAGAAACAGGTTTCGCTCGGTGCAGGCAACGGCGGGAGCCCGGTGCGACTGACCAATATCGCGGCAGGCAACGTCGCGGCCGGCAGCACCGACGCGGTGAACGGCGCGCAACTGCGCCGCGCGACCGACGGCACCGCAGCCGCGCTGGGCGGCGGTGCAACGGCGAATCCGGACGGTTCGATCAGCGCGCCGGCCTATAAAGTCGGCGGCGGTTCGTTCAACAACGTTGGCGACGCACTCACGAACCTCGACGGCCGGGTCGGCAGCAACACGACGACGCTCGAGAATCACGAAACGCGCATCGGCAACGCCGAAACGAACATCGCCGGCAACACGGCCGCGATCGCCGGGCTGCAGCAGGACGCGCTCCAGTTCGACCCGAAGGCCGGCGCCTACAACGCGGCGCGCGGCGGCGCACCGACGAAGCTGACGAACGTGGCCGACGGCAACATCGCCGCGGGCAGCACGGACGCGGTGAACGGCGGCCAGTTGTCGGGCGTGAAGTCGTCGCTCGAACAGCAGATCACGCAGGTGTCCAACCAGGCGGGCGAGGCCGTGAAGAACGTCGTCAAGTACGATGTCGACACGAACGGCAACCGGCTGAATTCGGTCTCGCTGATCGGCGGCGACACGAATGCGGCCGTCGTGCTGAAGAATGTCGCCGCGGGCACCGACGATACGGACGCGGTGAACGTGAAGCAGCTGAAGGGCGTGCAGTCGAGTCTGAACCAGCTCGGCGCGCTTGCGGTGCAGTACGACGACAGCTCGAAGAGCTCGATCACCCTCGGCGGCGCCGGCGGCACGCGCATCACCAACGTGCAGGCGGGAACGCTCAGCGCAACCAGCACGGACGCAGTGAACGGCTCGCAGCTCTACGCGACCAACCAGCAGGTCGCGAAGAACACGACCGACATCACGAACCTGCAGGGGAACGTGACCAACATCGCGAACGGCAAGGCCGGCCTCGTGCAGCAGCAGGATCCGAACGGCGCGATTACGGTCGGGAAGGACACCGGCGGCACCAGCGTGAACTTCTCCGGCACGTCGGGCGACCGCGTGCTGACCGGTGTCGCGGCGGGCGTGAAGGACAACGACGCGGTCAACATGGGCCAGTTCAACAATGCGCTGAAGAACGTGGCGGCCAACGACCAGATCCGCGCGGCGGCGACCGATGCGAACACCACGTGGATCGCGCGAGCCGATGCGGGTGCGATCGGGTCGACGGCGACGGCAACCGGCAAGAACGCGGTGGCGGTCGGCCAGGGCTCCGTCGCCGATCGCGACAATTCGTTCTCGGTCGGCGCGAAGGGCAGCGAGCGCCAGGTCACGAACGTCGCGGCCGGCACCGCGCCGACCGACGCGGTGAACGTGCAGCAGCTGAACGACAACCTGTCGGCCGCGTCGACTCAGGCGAAGGGCTACACCGACCAGCGCATCGGCCAGGTGTACAACTCGTTCAACGACCTGAAGAAGGATATGTACGGCGGCGTGGCATCGGCAATGGCCGTGGCCGGCCTGCCGCAACCGACGGGCGCGGGCCGCTCGATGGTCTCGGCGGCGACGTCGAACTATCACGGCCAGCAGGGTTTCGCCGCCGGGTACTCGTACGTGACGGAAAGCAACCGCTGGGTCGTCAAGGCGTCGGTGACGGGCAACACGCGTTCGGACTTCGGCGCGGTGGTGGGCGCGGGTTACCAGTTCTGACGTCATCCGTGCAGCATCGATTGACTGGGGGTGCCGGGCAGCGGTCGTGATGCCCGGCACTGGCGGGAAATCCGTGGCCCGGGGTGGGTTTGTCACCCTCGGGCCATCGACGCTTGATGCGTCACGCAAAGCGACAGGGATGCGCCGAGCGCGCCCGGCAGTCCCTGCCGCTTGCCTTGCGCCCGGGGCTCACACGGCAAACACAGCGAAACGAGGGAGCAGGCCCATCGCGGCCGAATGCGAATAGCGCGATCCACGACGATTGCAACGGCGCCCCGGCCCCCGGTTTCATGCGGGTTTGCGGGCGGTCCGGACGGGCGACTAATGCGAGTTGTCGAACGTGAGCGCCGGCTCGTATTCTGAATGCGTCGGGCGGAACGGCATGGGGCCTCCGCCGATCCACGCATGACAGGGACTCGAAATGACAGCCATTACGCAAACCATGAAGCTCAACCACCTGAGCTTCCCGTCGGCCGACACACGGGCGACGGCCCGATTCTTCGAGCGGCACCTCGGTTTCACGATCGCGGGAAGCTGGGAACAATCCTGGATCCTCAAGCGCCCGGGCTTCGACGTGGTGATCGATCACGTCAGCGACGACAGGCCGGCATGGCCGGCGAATTTCCACGTCGGGTTCGAACTGCCGAGCCTCGATGAGGTTCGCACGTTGTTCGAGCGCTTCAGTGAAGAGGGCGTCGAGATGGTGACGGACGTCTTCAACAACGGGCGCGGTTCGCGTTTCTTCTGCCGCGCACCGGGCGGCGTGATGTTCGAACTGAACACGCGCGCGGATGCCGCGCCGGAATATCAAGGCACGTTCGACGACTGACGCAGGTAAGCGTCGCGCCGCGCTCAGCCGCCGGCGCGGGCCAGCCTGTCGATGACCGCGCGGGTGTGCGAAGGCCGGGTGATTTCCGTCCAGTGCAGATGCGCGAATGTCGGGTCGTCACGCAGGGCGGTGAACTTGATGCGATTCCTGGCGAACGTGGTGTACGACCACAGCAGCACCGACTCCCGGGAGAATGCCATCCGCAGCGATTCACGATTTCCGTGCGAAAGCTCGGTGCGCATGAGCCCGCGGCTCAACGTGCGCCAGAGCACCCGGGAGAACACCGTTCGCCGCCCGAAGTTCAGCCAGATCACGTGCGTGGCTCTCGACCAGAGCGCGTCGCGCACGGCGCTGTAGTTCCCGTCGGCGACCCAGCGGTCGCCGGCCGTCGCGGCCAGCACGGCGCTCTCGAACTGTTCCGGCGGCACGGCTGTCCAGCCGGGGCCCCAGTAGAGTCGATCCAGCTCGATGCAAGGGCAGCCGGCTGCTGCCGCCAGCGCGCTGGAAAAGGTGGATTTCCCCGCTCCGCTGGTTCCAACGACGATGAAGCGCATGGGTTTGACCGCGGCTGAATCTTTGAAGCTGCGTATTGTGCCCCATGCGTGCCCCATGCGTGCCCCATGCGTGCCTCATGCGTGCCTCATGCAGGAAGCGGCCCCTCGAATGCCGCGGTTCATCGTTGAATCTTCGCGATGCCCAGGCTTGCTCCGCCAACCCATCTGCATTGGAGGGGCAGCCTGGTCAACGCCGAATCAGCCTGACGGGCTGTTGCCCGGCCCCGTCACACGCAGGCTGACGACGGAACCCTTCCGGTCACTTCTTGAGCGACACCACCATGTTCTGCGTGTTGCCGACGCGAACGTACTCGAAGCGGAGTTGCCGGTCGTTCGACTGCGGCACTCCGTCGATGGCGACGACCTGCTTGTGCAGCATCGCCGACTGGTCGAACGCGCTGCCGGCGCCGTAGAAGGTGAACTTGCCCGTCGCCTTGGACTCGGGTGTCGACTGGAAGTTGAACAACCCCTGGGGATACGTCTTGTTGCCCAGGAAATCGAAAGGTTTTCCGCCGGAATACGTATCGAATTCCACGTTGGCGTTGTGCGAGAGGGAAAACGTTGCCGTCGACGCATTGTCGTAAAACTCGACCGCGTCGGTAACGAACTTCGCATTGGCATCGTCCTGAGCCCAGACCCGCACGCTTTTGCGCAACGTAATCTGCTTGCTCGTCATCGCGCTCTTCGCACGCCTTCCGAACGCGAGACGCGATTCGGCGATCTCCATCTTGCCGCCCGTCGATTCCATGTGCAGCGAGTAATCGTTGCCCGGAACCCGGGGCAGCGCCGCCGGCAGAACGGCATACTCGCTGAACGTCAGCACGATCTCTTCGGCACGGACATTCACCGCGGACTGGCCCTGGATACGCAGCTTCTTGGTGCTGGCGTACAACCGGCAGGAGACGTCATAGCGGCTGGCGCCGGCCAGTTCCAGATCGAGGAGAAGGTCGATATACATGCCGAGCAACGGCGGGACCAGGCCGCCCGCATTCACCGTATCGAAACGGCTGACCTCGAACGCGGCGTCGACGATCCTGAAGTTGACGAACGGGTGACCGATGAGCTTGTGCGGATACGGACCCATCGTGAAATCGACGCCGCGCGCATCGCCGGAGATGCCGCGCATCACGAGGGCACCGCTACGAAGATCGATTTCAACGGGCGGGATGTCGTTGTCGAAACTTCCGCCCCATACCGACGACTGCCGGGACAGCAGCGTCAACGTTCCGGCGGGAGCGATCATCGAGAAGGATTTGCCGGCTTCCTTGTCGAAGGAAGGGGCGCTCACCTCATTCGTACCCGCCGTGCTGTATGTCTGGTTTTCATTGGGCTTCCAGATGAAGATGTCTGGCATGATGCTCTCCTGATTGATTCGAACGGTACGCACGGGAGCGTTGAATGCTTCCCCGTCAGTCTCGAGGTTGATCGAACGACGACCGGCGCTTGATTGGCTCTGTTCGACCCGCCTGAAGTCAGGCGCATGGCGAAAGAGTGACGCCAATATAGGACCGGTTTTTTCCAGAATCGATTACACGTGATTACGCGGCGCGGCGTGCCGGCAGCGCCTGTATCGGGGGGCGAGCAGATGTGTCCGGGCCGGGTAGCCTCGCCGTCCCGCAACGGCCATTTGAATGTGACATCGACGTCGGCTGTTCGCTGCCTGCTCCTTTGTACGACCCGCCACGGCAATCCTGCCGCACACCGCGGCGGCCAACCCCGACAAGATCAAGAGAAAGAGAGAAACGATGGCGACCGAATCCGGGTTGCGGGACAGCATGCATGTGCGTAGCACCCGCGACGGCAACCCGTCATGTGTGCACGGATGGGTAACGGCCAGGCCCGCGTCTCGAGCGAATCGGGGGCTGGCATGAGCGACAAACCCGTTCTTGCCGCCGGCACACCGTGCGAACCGGCCGCGTCGACTGCGTCCCTGATGGCGCTGGCGTGCCTGGTCGTGTTCATGGCGCAAATGGCGACGACGGTCTACCTGCCGTCGCTGCCTGTCGTCATGCGCGAACTGAAGATGACGCAAGGCGGCGCCGAGTTGTCCATCTCCGCCTATGTGATCGGCGCGGCGCTGCCGGTGCCGTTCTGGGGCGCCGCCGCGGAACGCTGGGGCAGGCGCGGCCCGTTGCTGATCTCGCTGCTGCTGTTCGTCGCCAGCAGCCTGCTGCTCGCCGTCTGCACGGTCGCGCCGGCGCTGCTCGCGTTGCGCGCGATCCAGGGCATCGGGGGCGGTGGCGCGGCGATCATCGCCAGAATCATCGTCCGCGACTACTGGCGCGGCGACGAACTGGCGCGACGGCTGTCGGTGTTGTCGATCGCCTTCATCACCGCGCTGGGCGGCGGCCAGTTCGTCGGCGGGCTGATCGGCCGATACAGTCACTGGCAAACGGGTTTCGTGCTGATGGCCGTCATCGCCGCGCTGGCGATCGGCCTGTCGGTGGCGTTGCCGTTGAAGGCGGGAAGCCGCACCGCGGTCACGTCGGGGATGGCCGGCACTTACCGGAGCCTGCTGCGGCGCCCGGGTTTCCTATGGCCGGCTTGCGCGGGCGGGTTGGGGTTCGCGACGACGGTGACCTTGCAGGAAGTGAGTCCGTTCGTGTTCCAGGAGCATTTCAGGCTGGCCGTGACGAGCTTCGGCAGTATCGGCCTGTTGCTCGGTGTCGCCTATTTCAGCGGCGCGATGCTGGTCAATCGCGTCGTGAAGCGGCTCGGCGGCGTGCGGCTCATGCATGCCGGTGCCGCGCTGGTTGCGCTCGCAACCACGTTGATGCTGGCGTCGTGGCTGGGTGGGCTGCTGGATCATTTCGGCGGCCTGTGGATCTTCATCGCGCTGTATTGCCTCGCGATTTTTGGCCAGGCGGTGCTGTTTCCGAACAGCATGGCGACCGCCGTCAGCGATGCGCACGAACATGGCGCGCATGCGATGGCCTTGTGCGGTTTCCTGCAGCAGGGACTGGCGGGCATCGCGGCGACGGCCGCGGTGCTGCAGCACCACGGCGGCACGTGGGTGCTCGCCGTGTTCGTGCTGGGCGCGCTGACGTGGCTGGTGGTGCGGTTCAAGGTGAGGGCCGGCTAGGCAGCGGACGTCAGTGAATGGTGCATCGGCCGCACGCGCCTTCCTCGGCAACAACCGCGTGCGCAAGAGAACGTGTGACGTGCACATCCGATGGGTTGCGCCGCGCCGCTCAAGCGAAAGATTCGTAGAAAGCATTACCTCGTGCGCCGCTCGGCAGGCTTTCACTACGAATTCAAAGGCATCGCCGTCAAAATCGAGAATCGAAAGACCATTAAAAGTTTCATTGGCGCGCCGGCAATGGCAACAATCAAAATAAATATTTAATAAAGCAACTAGTGTCTGGCGCATTACCCCCGGCTTTACCTCATTCGTCCTGCCCGACCCGCGCCACATGCGGCCTTTCCCAGGCAGCACCGGCCTCTCCGACACATTCCCCCGACGCAACCTTGTCGATCCCGTCATCGCAGCCGACGAGATCATTTCAAATTTCTCACCAAACAATGACTCGATTAACGCCGATGACAGTAAAAAATAAACTGTCAGAAAATATCTTGTAATTATAAAAATGACCTTCTAGCATCCCTCTGCGGTTCGTGACATGTCTTACATCAAAGTCTGTACTTGATGCATTCCTCGAACATCACCCACTTATAAGCCGGGGGATTACATGAAGAAACTGTCTCGTCTGCTGTCCATCTCCGCGATTACCGTCGCGAGTCTCAGTGCTTTTGCCCAGGCCGGCGACCAGTCGGCTACGGTCGACAAGGCACTGCAACTGATCCAGCAGAACCCGTCCGCCTTCAGCCTCGCAGCCGGCGGCGCAGCACGCACGTTGAAGTTCGCAGGGCCGCAGGCGAGCGCGCCGGCGGATGGCGATCAGTTCCAGGTGCGCGACGTGATCGTCGACCCCGACGGCACCGAGCACGTGCGTTTCGACCGCTTCTACGCGGGCCTGCCCGTGATCGGCGGCGACGTGGTGGTCCATTCGAGCAAGGGGCAGTTGAAGCAGGCGAGCGTGACCCAGCTCGCGCCGATCAATCTCGCCGGCACGATCGGCAAGGTCGGCGACCGCGCGGTCGTACGCAACGCACCCGACATCGGCGCTGCCCGGGTCAAGCGCATCGCAGCCGCGCGTTTCAACTCGGACGTGCGCCGCGTCGATGACGCGGAACTCGTCGTGTTCGCACGCGACGTCACGCCGACGCTGGCCTACGCGGTACGCGTGTACGGCAACGCGACCGATGTGCATGGCGACGCGGTGCTGTACTACGTCGATGCGCGCACCGGCACCGTGCTCGACGCGCAGGACCTGATCAAGACCGCCGCCGCGACCGGCACCGGCCGCTCGCTGTACTACGGCAACCTGACGCTCACCACGGACCAGACGGGCACGAACGCGTACCGGATGCTCGATCCGAGCCGTGGCTCCGGCTCGGTCTACGACGGCCGCGGGCTGACCTCGGACGACGTCGAGCGGGCGACCGACCTGCCGATCTTCACGAGCAGCACGAACGTGTGGGGCAACAATACGACCACCGACCGGCAGACCGTCGCCGCCGACATCGACTATGGTCTCGCGCTGACTTGGGACTACTACAAGACGACGCACAACCGCAACGGCATCTTCAACGACGGCCGCGGCGTGAAGAGCTATGCACACGTGGTGTTCAACACGGGCAGCGGCACGACCGGCGCGAATGCGGCATGGCTGGATTCGCACGTGATGGTGTATGGAGACGGCCAACCCGGCACCAGCCTGCCGAAACCGGTCGTGTCGGTGGACGTCGCCGGACACGAGATGAGTCACGGCGTGACCGAGGCCACGGCCAACCTGAACTACTCGGGCGACGCGGGCGGCCTGAACGAGTCGACGTCCGACATTTTCGGCACGCTCGTGAAGTACTACGCCAACAACCCGAACGATCCCGGCAACTACGTGATCGGTGCGCGCGTGGTGAGCGGCGGCCTGCGCAAGATGTACAAGCAGGATCTCGACGGCCGGTCGTTCAGCTGCTACCCGTCCGGCGGATTCTCGTGGTCGAATCCGCGCCACGATCCGCATTTCACGTCGGGCGTCGGCAACCGCCTGTTCTACCTGCTCGCGGAAGGCCCGACGGTGCCGTCGACCGATACCGGCCTGACGAAGGCGCAACTGGTCTGCAACGGCGACACGACCTTCAGCGGCGTGGGCCGCGAGAAGGCCGGCAAGATCTGGTACCGGACGCTGACCGTGTATCTGAACGCCAACTCCAGCTACCCGAGCGCGCGTCGTGCGTCGATCCAGGCGGCGAACGACCTGTATGGCACGAACTCGGCCGAAAGCGCCGCGGTCGCTCGCGCGTGGAGTGCGGTCGGGGTGAATTGATGGCGGTTGTGTGAGTGCGTTGAACGCCCGGAGCGCGTGTGGTAGACCCTTCGCTTCGGCGAAGGGCGAACCGGTCGAAGCCACGTGACGCCCGGGCGAATGAAGGGCAGCCGTTGATCGACCGCCTGCGATTGCAGGCGGTCGATTTTTTGACGTCCGGCTTTCACGACACCCGCCGTCTATCCTGCTGATCTCGCCGCGACGCGTCACCCGTCACCCGTCACCCGTCACCCGTCACCCGTCACCCGTCACCCGTCACCCGTCACCCGTCGCGCCGTTCGTCGGAACGCGCGCGTTCCGTCCAATCGATCACCTGTGCGGTGGCGTGCCATTCGAGCGCGATGTGCTCGGCCTCCGCTGCAGCCCGAATCTCCTTTCCCCCATCCTGCCTCGTTCCGGCACTTTTTCCCCAAAAAATATCTGCCGGGCAATCGTTTGCGCCGGGGCGCGCGGCGTTCAGTTTATTCATCACATGCCGATATCTGGAGGGCGCGCCTGATCGAAGCGGCATTGCCCCCCGCCGCGTCGATCGGGCATGGCATCGGCCCATGCGACGGATAGGGGAACAAAGGTTTTGGTGACAGTTTTCGGGTGCATCGTTCATCGGCACAACCACTGGCTGGTGTTGCTTGCCGCACTGCTGTGCGGAGGCGGCTCGTGGGTCACCGCGCGCCTGTTCCAGCGCACGGTGAACACCTCCGGCACGCAGCGGCTCGGCTGGCAGGTGCTGACGGCCATTTCGGCCGGCGTGGCGATCTGGTGCACGCACTTCATCGCGATGCTCGGCTTCGACGCCGGCGCGCCCGTGCACTTCAACCTGCCGCTCACGCTCGTGTCGCTGCTCATCGCGGTCGTGGGCAGCACGATCGGCTTCGCGCTGACGACCTGTCGCATCGTCAAGGTCGCGCCCGCGCTCGGCGGCGCGATCGTCGGCGTGGCGATCGTGCTGATGCACTACACCGGCATGCTCGCGTGGCGGGTCGAGGGGATCGTGTCGTGGGACGTCGGCTACCTGGTCGCGTCGGTGGTCCTGGCGATGACGCTCGCCGCGCTCGCGCTGCACCTCGCGATGCGGCCGTCGCCGCACGCCGTCAACCAGATGGCCGGCGTGCTGTCGCTCGCGATTCTCGCGTTGCATTTCACCGGGATGTCCGCGCTGCGCATCACGCCGCTGATGCTCGACGGCAACTGGACCGACATGAGCGATATGCGCCCGCTGGCGCTGGCGGTCGCGGGCACGTCGCTCGTGATCGTCTGCACGGGGCTCGTGAGTTACGTGATCGACAGCAACGTACGGGCCGAATCGCTCGAACACCTGCGCCGGCTGGCGCTGAGCGACATGCTGACCGGCCTGCCCAACCGGGCCAGCTTCAACGAGCGGCTCGACCTCGAAATCGCGCTTGCGCAGGAACAACGCACGAAGCTCGCGCTGATCGGCATCGACCTGAACCGCTTCAAGGAAATCAACGACCTGCGCGGCCACCACGCCGGCGACGAGGTGCTGCGCATCCTCGCGCGCCGCATGACGAACCTGCTGCGCGAAGGCGAATTCGTCGCCCGCATCGGCGGCGACGAATTCGCGGCGCTTTGCCGGATGGACGACGACACGCGCCTGATGGATCTGCTCGAACGGCTCGAGCCGGCGCTCTACAAGCCGGTCAGGCTGGACGACTACGAGGTCGTGCCGGGCGCGAGCTTCGGCGTCGCCATCTACCCGGACGACGCCGCCACCAAGGCCATCCTCATCAACAACGCGGACCTCGCGATGTACCGCGCGAAGGGCAGCATCGCGCAATCGATCTGCTTCTACGAGCCGGCGATGGACCTGATCGTCCGCGCGCGCCGCAGCCTCGCGGCCGACCTGCGCCGCGCGGTGGCCGACAACCAGCTGAGCATCCACTACCAGGTGCAGACGTCGCTCGCGACCGGCGAGATCCGCGGCTACGAGGCGCTGCTGCGCTGGCAGCACGCGACGCTCGGCACGATTCCGCCCGCCGAGTTCATTCCGCTCGCCGAGGAAAACGGCGTGATCCTGGACATCGGCGCCTGGGTGCTCCGCGAGGCCTGCGCGCGGGCGGCCACGTGGGAGCCGCCCTATGCGGTCGCGGTGAACGTATCGGCCGTGCAGTTCATGCACGCGGACCTGACGGCGCTCGTGGCGGACGTGCTCGAAGCCACCCGCCTGCCGGCGTCGCGCCTGCAGCTGGAGCTGACCGAATCGACGATCTTCGCCAGCCGCGAGCGTGCGCTGGACACGCTGCGGCAGATCAAGGCGCTGGGCGTGAGCATCGCGCTCGACGATTTCGGGACCGGCTATTCGTCGCTCGACACGCTGCGCTCGTTCCCGTTCGACCGCATCAAGCTCGACCAGTCGTTCGTCGCGGACGCGGAAGCGAAACCGCAGGATCGCGCGATCATCCGCGCCGTGCTCGCGCTCGGCAAGAGCCTGGGCATTCCGATCCTGGCCGAAGGCATCGAGACGCACGACCAGCTGGCGCTGCTGGCCGACGAAGGCTGCGACGAAGCGCAGGGCTTCCTGCTCGGCAGGCCCGCCCCCCTCAACGAGATCGTCGGCAGCGGGCAGATTGCGCTGACCGGCGGCAACCGCGTCCGCACGGCGGTTCCTGCGTCCGAATCGGCCGTCGCGGCCGATTTCGACCCGGACCCGCTCGGGTAACCCTCGACGCCGGACACGGCAGCCCGCCCCCGGGTTGCCGCCGGCAGGCTCACATGAAAATCCTCTACGCACGGATGGCAAGACTGGCAAGACTCGCGGCGCCGGACCGGAACCCGGACCTGCTCGCGGCGCAATACCGGGTATTCGCCGGCCAGATCCCGGTGTCGTACCTGATCCTCATCTCGAGCACCTGGAGCCTTGCCGTCACGCACCTCGGCAGCACGCCGTGGTGGCTGTCGGTCGCGATGCCGGCCGCGATGACGCTCGCGGCGCTCGCGCGGCTGCTGCACTGGCACCGCACCCGGCTGCTGGAGCCGACGCCGGACACCGTGATGCGCGCGCTCACGGTCACGAACTGGCTGGTGATCCCGGTCGCGGTGACGTTCACCACCTGGGCGCTGCTGCTGTTCCCGTACGGCGATGCGTGGCAAAAAGCCCAGGTGGCGTTCTACATGGCGATCACGATGATCGGTTGCGTCTTCAGCCTGATGTACCTGCGGACGGCCGCGCTGAGCGTGGCCTTGATCGTCAACGTCGCGTTCATCGTGTTCTTCATCTCGACCGGCCAGCCGACGCTCGTCGCCACCGCGGTCAACATGGCCTTCGTGTCGGCGTCGCTGATCGCCGTCATCTCCGTCAACTACCGGAGCGTCCTGCGCACCGTCGACGCGCAGGACGAATCGCGTCTGCGCGAGCAGGCGCAGACGCGGCTGATGCGGATGATCGACGACATGCCGGTGGCCGTGATGACGGCCGACCCCGAGACGTTCCGCATCAACTACCTGAACGCGACGTCGCGCAACCTGCTGCGCTCGATCGAGCACCTGCTGCCGATCCGCGCGGACGACGCGCTTGGCGCGTCGATCGACTTCTTCCACCCGCACCCGCAGCACCAGCGCCGCCTGCTCGCCGATCCGGCGAACCTGCCGCATCGCGCCCGCATTCCGCTCGGGCCGGAAGTGCTCGACATCCAGGTCTCGGCCGTGCGCGACGCCCAGGGGCGCTACATCGGCCCGATGCTGTCGTGGTCGATCGTCACGCAGCAGGCCGAGGCGGAGGCGCGCATTCACCAGCTCGCGCATCACGATTCGCTCACCGGCCTGCCGAACCGCGCGACCTTCCTGGCCGAATTCGACGCGAGCCTGCGCCGCTCGGACAAGCTGCTCGCGCTGCTGTTCATCGACCTCGACGGTTTCAAGCTGATCAACGATGCGTGCGGGCATTCGGCGGGCGACGCGGTGCTGCGCCAGGTCGCGGAGCGCCTGCGCGGGCAGTGCCCCGAGCCGGGGATGATGCTGGGGCGCATCGGCGGCGACGAATTCGCGGTGCTGCTGCGCGACACCGACGCGGACCGCGCGATGGGCGCGGCCGCGCGGCTCGTCGACACGCTCGTCGCCCCCTATGCGCCGTCGCCCGACCGGCCGTTCCGCATCGGTGCGTCGATCGGCTGCGTGCTGGCGCCGCATCACGGCAACGACGCCGGCGCGCTGCTGTCCCGCGCGGACATGGCGCTCTATGCGGCCAAGAAAGCCGGGAAGGGCACCTACCGGATGTTCTCGCCGGACATGGAATCGAGCGCGCAGGAGCGGGTCGCGCTCGAATCGAAGCTGCGCGTCGCGCTGGACGAGAACCAGGGGCTGTACGTGTTCTACCAGCCGATCGTGGATGTCCTCACCCGCCAGATCACGGCGCGCGAGGCGCTGCTGCGCTGGCATCATCCGCGCACCGGCTGGATTTCGCCGGGCTGCTTCATTCCGGTGGCCGAGCGCGGCGGCCTGATCGACCGGCTCGGCCGCTTCGTGCTCGAGCAGGCCTGCCGGGAGGCGGCGCGCTGGCCCGACGGTGCGCGCGTTGCCGTCAACGTGTCGGCGGGGCAGCTCGGCCACGGCACGATCGCGCCGACCTTGGCGGCGGCGCTGGCCGGCGCGGGCCTCGCGCCCGACCGGCTGGAAATCGAGGTGACGGAAACCGCGCTGCTGCACGACGAGGGCAAGGCCATCGCGGACCTGCGCGCACTGCGTTCGATGGGCGTGCGCGTCGCCCTCGATGACTTCGGCACCGGCTTCTCGTCGCTCGCGCATCTGCGCGCGTTCCCGTTCGACAAGATCAAGATCGACGGCAGCTTCGTGCGCGATGCGGTCACGCGCCCGGACTGCGCGGCCGTCGTGCGCACGGTGGCCGATCTCGGCAAGCGCCTCGGCGTGACGACCGTCGCGGAAGGCGTCGAGACGGAGGAGCAACTGGCGTGCATCACCGATGCCGGCTGCCGTGAGGTGCAGGGCTTCCTGATCGGCAAGCCCGCGCCGGGCGAGCAGGATGCGCCGGCCATCCGCTGGATCGAGCGGGCCGCGCTGGCGGCGCAGGCCACGGCCAGGCAGGCGTGAGCGGCGGCGGGACGGCCACGGCCAGCGTCTTGGCGGGATGAAACAATTTGTTACAAAGAGCCCATTTCGTCCCCCTTGAAGTGGGCGACCCGCACCTCTATTTCGCTTTCCGCCAGACAGTGGCACGGCTGCCCGGCAGCGGCGCTTGCGTCGCCATGCCCGGCAGGCGGATTCCTTTTTCGAACCTTTAATCGCTCAGGAGATGAGAATGCAGATTCGTCCCCTCTACGACCGGGTTATCGTCAAGCGAATCGAGACGCAGCGGACGACGGCCTCGGGCATCGTGATTCCCGATTCGGCCGCGGAAAAGCCCGAGCAGGGTGAAGTCGTCGCGGTCGGCAGTGGCCGGCTGCTGCAGGATGGAACGCTTCGCGCGCTCCAGTTGAAAGCGGGTGACCAGGTTCTCTTCGGCAAATACGCGGGCCAGACCGTCAAGGTCGATGGCGAGGAACTCCTCGTCATGCGCGAGGAAGACGTCATGGGCGTCCTCGAAACCGATACCGGCGCGTCCCGCCAGGCCGCCTGAGATCCCGGGCAGATTGCGAACCCCACCGGGTGTTCGCGACACATCGCATCAACGACTTCTATCCAGAGCCACAAGATGAGTGCAAAAGACGTCAAATTCCACGACAGCGCCCGCGCCCGTATCGTCGACGGCGTGAACGTGCTGGCCGATGCCGTGAAGGTCACGCTCGGGCCGAAAGGCCGCAACGTGGTGATCGAGCGCAGCTTCGGCGCGCCCACCATCACGAAGGACGGCGTGTCGGTCGCGAAGGAAATCGAGCTGAAGGACCGCTTCGAAAACATGGGCGCGCAGATCGTCAAGCAGGTCGCATCGAAGACCGCCGACGTGGCCGGCGACGGCACCACCACGGCCACCGTGCTCGCGCAGGCGATCGTGCAGGAAGGCATGAAGCACGTTGCCGCCGGCATGAATCCGATGGACCTCAAGCGCGGCATCGACAAGGCCGTGGCCGCCGTGCTGGATGAACTGCGCAAACTGTCCAAGCCGATTTCCACGAACCGGGAAATCACGCAGGTGGGTTCGATCTCCGCCAACTCCGACGAGGCGATCGGCAAAATAATCGCGGACGCCATGGAGAAGGTCGGCAAGGAGGGGGTCATCACGGTCGAGGACGGCAAGTCCCTCGAGAACGAGCTGGATGTCGTCGAAGGGATGCAGTTCGATCGCGGCTACGTCAGCCCCTACTTCATCAACGATCCGGAAAAGCAGGCGGCGTATCTGGACGACGCGCTGATCCTGTTGCACGACAAGAAGATCTCGAACGTCCGGGATCTGCTGCCGATCCTCGAGGCGGCCTCCAAGGCAGGCAAGCCGCTGCTGATCGTTGCCGAAGACGTCGATGGCGAAGCGCTGGCCACGCTCGTGGTCAACGCGATGCGAGGCATCCTCAAGGTCGTGGCCGTCAAGGCGCCCGGCTTCGGTGACCGGCGCAAGGCCATGCTGGAAGACATCGCCATCCTCACCGGCGCAACCGTCATCTCGGAAGAAACCGGCAAGCAACTGCAGAAGGCCACGCTCGACGACCTCGGCGGCGCGAAGCGTGTCGAGGTTCGCAAGGACGACACGATCATCATCGACGGCGCGGGCGACGCGCAGCACATCGAGGCGCGCGTGAAGTCCATCCGTGCACAGATCGACGAAGCCACGAGCGACTACGATCGCGAGAAGCTTCAGGAACGGGTGGCGAAGCTGGCCGGCGGGGTGGCCGTCATCAAGGTTGGGGCCGCCACCGAAGTCGAAATGAAGGAGAAAAAGGATCGCGTCGACGATGCGCTGCATGCCACCCGCGCGGCGGTCGAGGAGGGCATCGTGCCGGGTGGCGGCGTGGCGCTGCTGCGCGCGCGTTCCACGGCGACGGGCCTGAAGGGCGCCAACGGCGATCAGGACGCGGGCATTCAGATCGTGCTGCGCGCGCTCGAAGCGCCGCTGCGCGTGATCGCCGCGAATGCCGGGGATGAACCGTCGGTCGTCGTGGCTAAAGTGCTTGAAGGCAAGGGCAACTTTGGCTACAACGCGGCCACCGGTGAATATGGCGATCTTGTCGAGGCGGGAGTGGTCGATCCGACCAAGGTCACGCGCACGGCATTGCAGAACGCCGCATCGATTGCCGGACTCATTCTGACGACGGACGCAACGGTCGCCGAAGCGCCGAAGGACCCGAAACCGGGGCAGTCGGTCGCACCTGAGTTCGAGCACTGACCCCGGCAGCGGGTCGTGTACGCACCGGCCAACAGTCGCGGCCGGTGCAAGTCGTTTGGCGCCGCGGGCTGCCTCACCTCATGCGGCGCCTCTTTTTGCCGATGATCGACATGAAACTCGAACTTTGCATCGACTCGAAACCGCTCGACATCGAGCTTGACGACGTCGTGGCAGGACTGCTGGCTGTTCGGCTCGATTTGCCGGCAAACGCCGATCACCGGGACGCCATCACCCGTTATCTCAACGAGAAGGGGGCGCCCTGGAGCCTCGACGCGGACCACATGCGCCGACGGATTCTGCGCCGACTGATCCTCGACATCGCCGATCCGGCACTCGTGATTCGCTATCTGATGGAGGAAGACTGAATCGGCCCCGCCGGTTCCAAGCCACACGCGGGGCATGATGCGCGTCGACATCCATCAGTTGTCCTCCTGATCCGGCCGCGTCGATGGCACGGGAAACCGGATCAGCCGATTTCGATCGTGCGACTGGTGGGCCTGGCCGGCTCCGATTTCGGTACGGTCAACGTGAGGACACCGTTGTCGAACTTTGCCAGGGTGTGCTCAGGGTCGGCATTGTCCGGCATCGGGATCGTGCGCACGAAGCTTCCATGGGCGCGCTCCAGCCGGTAGCAACCGTTTTCTTCACTGCGCACGTCTTGCCTTTTCTCTCCGCGCAGCACGATTGCGCCATCCTCGACGCTCACCTTCAGGTCTTCGCGCTCCATTCCGGGCAGTTCGGCGGTCACGCGCAGCACCGGGCCTTCATCGACGACGTCGATGCGCGGCTGGAAGCGCGATGAACTGAAGTCGCCAAACCACCGTTCGAGCGCGCCGTTGCCGGCGAACGGGTCATGAAGGAATTCCTCCATGGCGCGCCATGGTTCTCGTGAAAACAGTCGCGAAATGTCGGGCCACGACGCACGCCCCGGCTCGCCTGTCGGCGGACTGTCCGGGCCTTCCGGATCGGACTTGCGGGTGGCCCCGCGAAGGAACTTGAACGGGTTCCACTTTTTCGGATCGGCATTCATGGCGTCCTCCGATTGATCTCCAGTCTGTTTTGAGCCTGGCGTAGCCGTCCGGTGCGGACACGCGCGCCGTGATTCGCGTCACGGGGATCGTGCGGATCCGGAGCGCGTGTCCTCACCCCTACGCCTGCGTCGACTCAGGCAGCGAAGCGTCGCTGATCCTGTTCTGCGTCGACGGAGGGGCGCGTGCTGCGCCTTGGCTCATGACGCGTCAGCGGGTCTTGATTTCGATGCGTCGTGGACGCGCTTCGTCGCGGCGCGGGATGGTCAGCTTCAGCACCCCGTCCTGAAGGCTCGCCTCGATCCTGGACGAGTCGAGATCCGCCGACAGCGTAAACGTGCGGGCGAAGTGCGGCTCCCGAACCTCGGCATGCTGAAGCCGCAGATTGGCCGGCGTCGGCACCACGGCCTCGGCCTCGATCAGGAGGCTGCTGTCGTGAACCTTCACGTCCAGCTTGTCCTTCGTCACGCCGGGCAAATCGGCCCACAGCGTGACGCCTTGACTGTCCTCGTATACGTCGACGGCCGGCACGAGTGTCATCCGGCGCACGGCCTGTTCGGTATCGCGACGCGCAACGGCGGACGAGTCGCGTTCCGCCAGTTGGGTAGTGTCTTTCATGATCGGCTCCTTCTCTTACTGGACAGCGATGGCACGCGGCCGGGACGATTCACGCTTGCCAATGCTGATGGATAGACACCCGTTTTCGTAGTGCGCCTGGACCTTGTCGGGATCGGCGGCCTCGGGCAGCTCGATGACCCGCCGGAACGTTCCGGCAAAGCGCTCTTGCGCATAGGTGCGCCGCTCACCCCCGGTGTCGCGTTGTGCCGATTTGCGTTCGCCGCCAATGGTCAGCAGTCCCTTGTCGATCGACACATCGAGCGCGGCGGCGTCGACGCCGGGCGCGAACGCGACGATCTCGATTGAATCGTCTGTCGCACCGATATTGATCTGAGGGAACGTGCCGAAACGGCTCGCGCGAATGCTGGACGGGAAACCGCCGAAGCGTTGCGCCATCTGTTGCTGCAGGCGGTCGAACTCGCTGAAGAGGTCGGTTCCGAAATAGAGATCGCTCATGATCTTATCCTCCTGGCTTGTCGCAGCATGGAGGCGAACGGGCCTACGCGCTCCAGTTCGCCTGCCGGACTGCATGGCAAACAAATCGAAACACGCAGCGCGCGGAATGAAGCGACCCGCGCGTCTGCCTGAGCGAAACTTAAGATAGGAATTCTGCGGAGAATTTCAAGGGGGAAACCGCCATTTTTTGCCCTTGAAATTGTCGCGCTGGACCCTATCATCGCGGCGAATCGGTACTGCGTTACGGAGGGCGCCATGGAATTCGACACGGACTGGATTACGCTCGGCAGACACCGTATTCGGCTGCGTTCGACGAGGGGGTTTCCGACCGAGTCGATGCGCACCGTGGCGGAAGTCGTCCGACTTGCGATCGACAACAACATGAGTGCGCGGGCTCGACTCGTCGAGGTCGTCTGCCGGCAGGAAAAGACTTACGACGTCGTCGTGGGCACCACGATGGCGGAGGACAAGTTTTGTGCGCCGCAACTCGAAGCGGCCGTCGCGGTGGTGCTGGGCCTGTTGCCTGACCAGATCAACATCACGGTTACGCCCGTCACGCAAAAGGAGGTCGATCTGCACTTCGGCGTGTATGAGCGGATGCTGTCGGAGAAGCTGGGTACGACGTCGCCGATCCAATGATCGGCCGGGCCTGCACGGGGCGGGGCGATGCGGTGGCCTCCAGCCGGATCGCCCGTTGCGTCACCGTGCAGCGACCCGGTCGGGATCGATCTCCCGATGGAGGGCAGGCGGACCACGCGACAGGCAGCTGTCCCGCCGGACCAGCGTGACTCGAAACATCACGCAGAAACAAGCGTGAGGGGGAGCCTCGCGTGATCCACGAGGATCGAACCACCGCGCGTATCGGATGGCGACCGTATTGGACGGGTATGTGAATTGCTGAGGCCGTATCGGGAGGCCGCCATCATGAACGACCCTGAACCGCTCGAATTCGAGAAAACCGCGCCTAAGGCCGCCGGCCCGAACTGGCTACGTCGCCTTGGCCCCGGCTTGATTACCGGCGCGGCCGACGACGATCCGTCGGGCATTGGTACGTATTCGCAAGCCGGCGCGCAGTTCGGATTCGAATTGCTATGGACCCTCCTCCTGACCTACCCGCTCATGACGGCCATACAACTGGTGAGCGCGCGGATCGGGCGAGTGACCGGCAAGGGGCTCGCATCGAACATGCGGGCTCACTACCCGATGTGGCTGCTCTATAGCGCGGTCGTGCTGTTGATGATCGCCAACGTCATCAACATCGCCGCCGACCTGTCGGCGATGGGCGCCGCGGCCGGCTTGCTGTTCCCCGGGCCGCACCAGCTCTACGTGGTCGGGCTGGGTGGCCTGTCGGTCGTGCTTCAGGTGTTCGTTCCCTATGAACGGTACGCACGCCTTCTCAAGTGGACGGCGCTGATCCTGCTCGCTTATGTGGCGGTGGCGTTGATCGTCCCGATCCGGTGGAGCGAGGTGGGCCGTGCGATCGTATGGCCGCATATCGTGCTGCAATCGGACTACCTCACGACGGTCGTCGCTGTCCTCGGTACGACCATCAGCCCGTACCTGTTCTTCTGGCAGGCCTCGCAGGAAGTCGAGGAACTGCAATCCGCGCCGCGCGAGGGGCCGCTTCGCCGCGTTCCCCACCAGGCCCCGGCACAACTGCGCCGAATCAGTTTCGATACCTGGCTGGGGATGGGCGTATCGAATGTCATTGCCTTCTTCATCGTGCTCACCGCGGCGGCTACGCTGCATGCGCACCACATCGAGGTCAAGACGTCGGCTGACGCCGCGCGGGCCCTTGCGCCGATCGCGGGTCGCTTCGCTTATATGCTGTTCGCGCTCGGGATCGTCGGCACCGGCCTGCTGGCGCTGCCGGTGCTCGCCGGATCGACCGCATACGCGGCGGCCGGCACATTCCGCTGGCGCAATAGCCTCGCCCTGAAGTTGACGCTCGCGCGAGAATTCTATGCGGTCATCGCATTGGCGACCGTGGGTGGCGTTGCCATCACGTTCATGCATTTCGATCCGATCCGTGCGTTGTATTGGAGCGCCGTGATCAACGGGGTAACGGCGGTCCCCATCATGGTCATCATGATGCTGATGGCTCGGAGCAAGCGGGTCATGGGCGAATTCGCCGTTGCGGGACCGCTTGCGTGGGGAGGGTGGCTTGCAACACTTGCAATGGCAATTGCAGCCGTGGGGATTTTTGTGCCGGGATGACGTCCATCCGGCGGCTCGGGCGTCGCAAAAAAGATCGATTGGCTCAGCGTCCCATCCCCGCATGTCGGCCTTCGATGCGTTGCTGGTGCCGTTCGGTTTCGGTATTCGACGCTACCCGATTCATTCGTGAAACGACCGGCACGGGTGTTCACCTGGAACGGCAAAAGGACGAAGGGGCGCGGAGCGGTGACGCGTGACCTTGGCGACCGCCGAGCAAACTGAACTCGAAGCGCTGCTTCTTGTCCATCACGAGTGGCTTGCGTCCACCGCTACCTTGAGGCGATGGAGCAGGCGGCCCGGGCGCCGGCCGCTGCGGTGCATGCGGCAAGCAAGGCGATGGCGGGGATTGACCTCGCGCGCCGCGTCATCGCAGCGACATCTTTCTCGCGTAAATCTATGGCACTTCGCCAGTCGGCGAGGGGCCGTTTTTCTCAAGGAATACCGACCATGGCGGCAAAACGCCTTCGCATCAACATGATTACCCGTCGCCAGTCGACGTTCGATGGCCGGCATCTCGACACCGAGGCGGCACGCCGCTTCGACGCGCACACGCAGGACGCGACGCCTGCTCATCTGAAAGGCACGCAGGGCGCCGAGGCCGAATGGCAACCGCGCGTGAAGGTCAGCGAACGATAATCCGGCGACGCCGGACGAGCCGCCGCGCGATAGCGGCGATCGCGCCGTCCGGCGGTTTCTTCAATTTCAGTCCAGGTGAAACGCGCTTGCCGAACCGCGCGTGCCGGATCACGAACGTCGCGGCACGCGTATCGCGCCTCATCATCACACCCGTGCCGGACCGCTCGGCGCGCCGGCCCGCCAAAGGCGTTTCGATGCACCCGCAAGCAACGTCCGTCTCGCGCCCGTGACGCGATGGGATCGTGGCTGCAGGCGTCATCGCCGGCCTGAGCGGGCCCATTCGTCAAGTGACCGGCGGCGCGTGCCCGTGATCCCCCAATCCCCGAGCGTCGTCGTATTCCCGCGAAATATCCTTGTTCGTATAGTCCCCGAGCTTCGACGCGGCGACCACGCTCAGCACCGCACACACCAGCACGTACGCCGCGATCGCATACCCCGAGTGGTAGTAGGCAAACAGCGCGGTCGCGATCAGCGGTGCCGGGCCACCGGCAATGACCGACGCGAGCTGATAACCCATCGACGCGCCGCTATACCGCAGCCGCCCGGTGAACGATTCGGCGATCAATGCAGCCTGCGGCCCATACATCATCGAATGCGGGACCAGCGACAACACGATCGCCACGAAGATCCACACCGGGTTCCGGCTATCGACCATCGCGAAGTAGACGAATCCGAACACGCCGACGGCAGCCGCACCGATCATGTACATCCGCCGCCGGCCGATCAGATCCGACACGTGCCCGAACAGCGGAATGGTGACGAACTCGACCACGGAGGCGGCCAGCACAGCGGCCAGCAGCAGTTCGCGCGTGACGCCCAGCGCCGTGATCCCGTAAGTGAACACGAACGCCGTATAGATGTAGAAGGGCGCCTGTTCGGCCATCCGCGCAAACGCCGACAGCACGATATCCCGCGGCTGCTTGCGCAGCACTTCGAGCATCGGCGTCTTCTCGATCCGGCGCTCGGCCAGCAGCTTCGCGAAGATCGGCGTCTCGAGAATATTCAGGCGGATATAGAGCCCGATCGCCACCAGCACGACGCTGAGGAAAAACGGCACGCGCCAGCCCCACGTCAGGAATGCGCTGCCGGAAAACCAGCTCATGGCCAGCACGGCAAGGTTGGCGAGAAACAAGCCCGCCGGCACGCCGAACTGCGGCCACGATGCGACGAAACCGCGATGCGCATTGGTGCGCGCCCACTCCATCGACATCAGGACCGAGCCGCCCCATTCGCCGCCCACGCCGACGCCCTGGATGAAACGCAATACCGTGAGGATGACGGCGCCCCAGATGCCGATCGCGGCGTAGGTCGGAACGAACGCCACGGCGAACGTGGCGAGCCCCATCAGCAACAGGGTCACGATCAGTGTGGCCTTGCGGCCGATGCGGTCGCCGTAATGGCCGAAGATCGCCGCGCCGACCGGTCGTGCGACGAAGCCGACGGCATAGATCAGGAACGCCTGCAGCGTACCGACGAGTGGGTGGGATTGCGGGAAGTACAGCTTTGCGAAGACCAGGCCGGTGACCGTGCTGTAGAGGAAGAAGTCATACCATTCGATCGTGGTGCCAATCGTGCTGGCGATGACGGCGCGGCGTAACTGGCGCCGGGCTTCCTCGTCGGAGAGGGGCGTGGCCGCGGATTGCATGGCAGCCATTTTGATATCTCCCGGAACAGGGCGATAGAGAAATTAACCATACGCCCCGCGACAGGTTCCGGCAAGCGCGGGCGACGCATGGCTGCCTCGCTGCCCGGGTCATTCTTTCAGCGATCCTTAAATATCATAATATGACGTTTGACCGTCATTCGCCGCGGCAGCGTGATCAGCGGTGGACCAACCAGGCCTGCTCACCATTTATGCGTCTTTCAGCCAGGGCATTTCCACGGGTGACACGACCAGTTGCCGGAATTCGCGTTTCAGATCGAAGATGAACCCGACCAGGATCATGGAATCGGCGTAAGGAATCGGAAAGACATGCGGGTTTTCCGGCGTACGCAACGGGCGCTCGGGGCTGTCGACCGTCGCCGCGGCGTTCTCGCGAACGCTTTCCAGTTCGTCGGCCATGGCCGGGCCACTGATTTGCAGCACACGGCTACGCAGGTCACTGAAGGGCTCGATGCGCGCAGCGTCTTCGTGGTATTCGGGCACTTCGTAAACGAACCAGGACATTTTCGTCTCCTGTGAGAAGGGGCGCTATTTTAACGCTGCGCGAGGATGCACCGAGAGTCGGCCAGGTTGTGCGGCGGCCGAGGTTGCTCGAGGTGGCCTCACGCATCCCGGTAAGCCGGTCTGGCCAGCGATAACGCACGCCGCGATCCGAATGGACCACAGGCCGGCTGTTGCTGCGATCGATTGCTTCGATGGCGGCATCGAGCATCGTGTTCACGAGCCCGGTTTACCCTTCCTGCTTGAGCGCGGCAGACATGTACTGCTCGCGGACTGCCAATCCCCCGTATGGCAGGTGGGATGCGGTGACCGTCGCTACGTAATCCGAATAGGCGTAGCTTACCCGTGCAACCGCCACGGGTTTGCCTATCAGCGATTCCAGCGTGGTATCTCCCGACACCGATGTGGGTGCGCCGAGCACATCGTGCAGATGCCGGACGGCGATCTGCCAGCTCAGTCGTGTTTCCTCCACGGACATGTCGCGACGGTACACATTGATGGCCATCAACGTGCGATCCGGCGCGAAACTGAACCATATTTCGCTCACGGGTGGGCCAGTCGAGCCGAGCATTTCTGCAGGTACGCCTCGACAGCGCAGGTAGCGTAAGCCTCGGGTCAATTCGACGCACTGCGCGTGGTATCGCGGCATTTTTTCCAGCACGTCCGCTTCCGTACTGCGATCAAGCTGCAGGCCGAACGCAGGACGTTGCGGGGCCGCTGATACACCCTTCTCCTGCAAAATGGCTTTGTTCCGAATCGACAGCACCGTTCGGGAATCGACGGAATCCACTGGACACTTCACGCCCAGCTCGGTGAGGAGCCGTCGCCCTTGGGTCGTGTGCAACCAGCCGATGCCGGCAACACTCACGGAGAGTGCCGCAGCGACCCACGCGATCACGTGGGTCCTTCGCACCGCCGTCAGCCCGTACATGATGTTGCAACCGTCGGGGGAAGATACACCGGGCCGCCGGGTGTGGCGCTGATGATGGTATTACGCAAATTGAAGAGGATAGGTACCGCACTGAACTGGAATTTTGTGCCGACCGGGATGCCGGCCGAGTTTTTCTCGGTGAGCGTGTACGTTCCATTTGTCGTCGACGTCAGGGCGGCAAAGTCTGCGGCCGGGAGTTTGCTTTGCAGCGTCGCGACGAGATCCACCATGAACTGGTCGAACACGCAGCCTGGAACGCCGACGTCGTTATGGGCTGTCGTCATGTCTTGACACATCTCCGGTTGAGCGTCGATGTCTCCGGCCACCTTGACGGGGCCTGGGTAGGTGTACGGACCGCCGAGGAGCGCTTCAAACTGCAGCGTGAGACAGGCTTCAAGCCGCGCAGGGGTGTCATGGGCGGCACTGCTGTGGCTGGCATTACCGGTTACCGCCGAGAAATAGGGCGCTTCGACCGGGTCCGCCAACAGGCCTGCGACAGCTGCATCGACCACGCCGGCCACCACGCCGGGGGCAGCCGAATCACCGCCGAGCGCGGCCCAGATGGCCTGATTCTCCGGATGTTGGGCTGCCACGGGCGCAATGTCATCTCCGCCTCCGCAAGCGCTGAGCGCGAACGGCGCCGCTGCGGCAACGACGATACCGATGAAAAGCTTCATGAGTTGTCTCCTCTGGATGCCATCGCGACGCCATTTCCCGAGGTGGGACGCCAAGCACCTTGGCTGGATGACATACGCAGATACGATGGAGGCGCGAGAGCGGATGCAGCGGCGGGTTTGCCGTGATAGAGCAGGGAATACGAGAATTTTCTTCATCCGAGTTCACTAAAGAACTCGTTCAACGACTCATTTTTGGCATCGTCAACGCGAACGATTCGCGTGCTTCGCATGATCGGAGATAAAGCCGGCTTGCGAGGCTCCCGGCTCTATCCGGCGCGGGCGTCGTTCATGTCGTCTGCGCCGGTTGGCGCAGGAGAATGGGGCGTTACGCCATCCCAATGGCTTGCAATCGCAAGCGCGGCCGGCAAGATGAACGCCCAGCCGGTTGCGACAACGACGAGCGCTGCGGCCGGATCCTTGAAATGAACGGCTCCCAGCGCCGCACCAGCGCGAAAGGACGCCGGGCCGACGATTGCGCCGACGAGCGCCGAAATGAGCGGTCGCGCTCGAAGCCAGTGCAGCACGGTATTGAGTTGAATCGCGAACAGCGCCCACAACCCCGCGAGCCAGTACGGCGCTGTCCCTTTGAGAAAAACGCCGTTCGGGTACACGAGCAGGCCGGAATGGGCAACGGCGCTGTCCCATAACCATCCGGACACCGTGACCGTGATCACAATCCGCGCCTCGGATGTGGGTCGACGCGCGAAGAGAAGATGGCCGACTGTCGCGATCAGCGCATAGGTGACGCCCCACGCGGCGTGATGCGATGCGGCCGTCATCACGCAGACCAGCCATCCTGTTTGGGTCGTCGCGAGATAGACGTATACGCGAACGGCCCCAGACTTTTGCGTGCCGGACGTCAGTTGATTGGGAGTGCTTCTCATGATCGTCCGCGCGGGCTCGGCAACGGCATGGTCGCCATGCCACCCCGTCGACGTTGCATCTCGGGGAAAACGGCAGGTAGAACGTTCATGGCAGACTGGTCTCGCTATCGTCGACGAGCGGATCCACCGCCGTACGATTGCGTCGCACGGAGCGATTGCCGGCATTCCGCGCTGATTCATCTATCCATTTCACATACGACGCTCCATTGCGGACGGATGCACTTGCGCAGGGAAGATCGGGATGTCGTTAAGGGGGGCGGCTGCCGTGCGATGCCTGCATCCGCTTGCGCGCAAGCTCCGTAAACCACATACAAGGCGGCGGATGCGGCCGGAATCGTCAGGTGTGAGGATCTTCATGAACATGAAAGTCGGACTTGCCGTCCTGTCGGTGCTGCTCGCGGCCGGTCTCCTTGCCGCGTGTAGCCCGGTGCGGCTCCTGAATGCGCTGACGCCGAGCTACACGTTCAGCCTTTTCGCCGGTATCCCGTACGGATCCGGCGAACGCCACGTGCTCGACGTCTACTTGCCCACGCGCGTCTTGCATCACTGGCCGGCCGATGCGAGTGCGGGCGCCCCGGTGGTCGTGTTCTTTTACGGCGGAAGCTGGCAGTCCGGCGAGCGCAAGGACTATCTGTTCGTGGGAGAGGCGCTCGCGTCGAGGGGTTTTGTTGCCGTCTTACCCGACTACAGGACGTATCCGGCAACTACCTTTCCCGGTTTCGTCGACGATGCGGCGCAGGCGGTGGCGTGGGCGCGCGAGCATGCAGTTGCGTTCGGCGGCGATCCACGTCGCCTGTTTCTGATGGGGCACTCCGCGGGTGCGCAGATTGCCGCATTGCTTGCGACCGACGGCCGCTATCTGGCGGCACAGGAGATGCACAAGAGCGATATCGCCGGCGTGATTGGCCTGGCCGGGGCTTATGATTTCCTGCCGCTGCGGGACACCACGCTTGAAAGGATCTTCCCGGAGGAAGCGCGCGCCGCGAGCCAGCCCATTCGATTCATCGAGGGTACGGAGCCGCCGATGTGGCTGGCCGTCGCGGAGAACGACGCGGTGGTCGAGCCCGGCAACACGACCCGCTTCGCGCGCGCGCTGCAAGATAGGGGCGATACCGTCGTGGTCATGCGTTACAGGAACGTGAGCCATGCGTCGATCGTCGGCGTTCTGGGCGCGCCGTTGCGAGGCGTGGCGTCCGTGCTCGACGATCTCTCCGCGTTCGTGGATCGCATCGCGAATGCGTCGAATGCCGGCACCACGAGCGGGCAGCCGACATCGCCTGCCGCAGCGGCTCGGGCTTCGGTTTCGGCTCAGTGATCGAGGCAAGCCCCGCATTGCACGCGAAAGCGCATCGCCACCTGTCGTCGCGGCCAGGCCGCAACGGCCGGCGGCGCTTGCCGCGCTACAGCGCCTTCAGTTCCGGCGTGGTTCCGCCTAATCCCTCTTCGCGAAGAATGACGGCCAGCGCCGTCTCGAGCAATTCGGCTGCCCGATTCGCCGCGTCTCCAAGGTGGCGATGCAGCAGCGCATCGGCCGGCGATCGCGACACGCATTCGTCGCTGTATCGCTCGAACGCACCGAGCTGCATAATCAATTCGGAGAGATGACGCGGACACTCGCATTTGACGGTGGTGGACAGGCCGCTGAGCGACGCGAGCGTCGCTTCGTCGAAGCGTCGCCGCGTGCGCAGCCAAAGCCCGCGATCCGCGTCATTCGATTGGCGCGACTTGACGACGGCTTGCGCCAGTCTCGACATAATGGCTATCGGGTTGGTCTGGCCTTCCGTTGACCGGAACAGCTCGAACCCCGACAGGCGCGCCAGCTCGACCGCCTCTGCCGTGCCGAACGCGTACACGACGGCCACGGCGTGCGCGTTGAGCTGTTGCGCCACGGCAGCGAGCTGCGAAACGACATCCTCATGGAGCGACGTGGTCGTCGCGATGAGGGCGTCGACTGGCGTACCCGCATGCACGCTCGCGTCGTCGATCGAGTCGATTCGCGCGGCGATCCGGATTCCCAGGCGCGCGATCGCGGATTCCGGAATCGACAGCGCGCCGACGACCGCGAGGCGCACGCTTGTCTCGTGAAACGACGGGTCACGCGTATTCGTCAACGACAACGCCTCGAGTTCCTCGCGGCTCAGGCTGGCGATGGACCCGATCGCGTGGCCCTGATTGACGAGCGTTTTCAGCAAACGAATTCGCTGGACGTCGTCGTCCGAGTACATCCGTTGTCCGGACGGCGTTTTGGGCGGAGCAATCACGCCATAGCGCCTTTCCCAGATTCTCAGCGTGGCTGCCGGCATGCGCGCCAGGCGCGCGGCCTCGCCGCTGCGATAGCGGTGCGGCGTATCGCGATCCTTGCGAGGGGGCATCGTTGCTCTCCTGAAATCGACCTGCTGTTGTCTCGGGATTGTACGCAGTTTGCGTGAAATACGAAGCAGGAAAGTGATTCAATAGGCGGGTTTTCGTCCGCAAAGGTGGTTCGTGAAGCGCGAGCCGGCAGCATGCGTCGGAGCGGCACCGCTCGGTGTCGCGAGGTTGGTCAGGACGCGCGGAGGTGTTTCGAGTGTCCTCGAACCGCGAAGTGATTCACGCGCTCATGGCTCGAGATACGTCTTGAGTCGCATCAGGCTGCGGCGAATCCAGCTCTTCATCGTGCCGAGCGGCACCTGCATGCGTTCGGCCAGCTCCGCATAGGACGCGCCGCCATGAAACGCTTCCCGCAGCACATACGCCTGCCGCTTGCCCAGATGCGCGAGCCCGCGCTCCAGACGCAGGCGCTCCTGGCTTGCCTGCGCACCGAGATCGGGCGTCGGGTTTTCGTCGGGGATCGACAGCGCCAGTTCGTCGTCGAGCGGAAGCTCGCGGTGCTGCCTGATCCGGTCGATGGTCCGATTGCGTGCGAGCGTCATCAGCCATGTCATCGCCGTGCCGCGTCCGGCGTCGAATGAATCGGCGCGACGCCACGCCGTCGTGAACACGTCCTGAAGCAGGTCTTCCGCTTCGTGACGGTCGCGGATCATCCGGACGATCGCCCCGTACAGCCGCGCCGCCGTCAATCGATACAGCTGCGCGAACGCGTGCTCGTCGCCGGCGGCGACGCGCGCCAGCAATGAGTCGAGTTCCGCGTGCGGGTCGGGTGATTCGTCGGGCTGAACGACTGCATCGGCGGTGAATTCGGTTCTGCCGCCCGGGCACGACCGCCCGCGGGACGCGCCCCGGCGTGGCTGCCTGCCTGAATGCAGCGTCGTCGATCGCCCCTGGCCGGCAGACGGGCGGAGTGAATCGTGCGAACCGTTCATCGGGAACTCCGTATGGCTTTGCGCGTCCTGCTGTTGCGCGCACGCGGTGACGAGCGGGCGCGGCTCAGGGCCGGGCACGGTGCCGGCACATTCGTCACGAATGCCGGTCGCGCGCTTTACGCATTCTTTCCGGACAACAAGGCGAGAAACTCTCGGCGAAGCGATGCGTCCGCGAGAAATTTCCCGCGCATCACGCTGTTGGTCATTTTTGCCTGGTCGTCCTTGGTGCCGCGCCAATGCATGCAGAAGTGCTCGGCCTCGAGTACGACGGCAAGCCCATCGGGCGAGAGGCGCGATTCGAGGAGGTCGGCAATCTGCTTGACCGCTTCTTCCTGGATCTGTGGGCGCGTCATGACCCAGTTCACCAGCCTGCCGTACTTCGACAGGCCGATCAGATTCGACGCGGCGCTAGGCAGCACGCCGATCCAGATGCGGCCCATGATCGGGCAAAGATGATGCGAGCAGGCACTGCGCACGCGCAGCGGCCCGACGATCAGCAGCTCGTCCAGCCGCTCGACGTTCGGGAATTCGGTGACGGACGGCGCCGCGTCGTAGCGGCCCGCGAACACTTCGCGGATGAACATCTTCGCGACGCGCCGCGCGGTTTCGCGGGTGTTGTGGTCGTTGTCGACATCGATCACGAGCGAGCGCAGCACCGCTTCCATTCCCTGCGTCACTTCGTTCTGCAGAGCATCCAGCTCGCCGTCGCGCAGGTGCGCGGCGATGTTGTCGTTTGCATGGAAGCGCGCGCCCGCGCTCTCGAGCCGACGACGGATGAGGTGCGACAGGGGAATGCCCTCGTCGATCGCAGTCAGGGTGTGCTCGGGAGCGTCGATCAAATTGCCCATTTCGGTTCTTTTCTCGAGGTTAGGGAGTCATGCGATGGATCGCGACTGACGCGATGCGATGATTTGCCTGTGTTCCTTGCGTAAAAATCGGCCGAACGCCGCCGCTGTTTCGACGACGCGTCGACCGGGTGACGCTCACCTGCGCGCACGCGGGCGTGCATGGCGGCCCGGCAGCGTCACCGGAGATCCGGTCCTGATCCCGCACGACGGACCGACTGGCGTTGCCGGGGCCCAGCCGCCGACGTCCCGGCGGAACCGCAACATAGGGTCGTTCGCCGTCGGCTTCGCTGCGAGCATGACGGCGGCGGATTGTTGCAACTGGGTCAGGACGTATGTTTGGTCGATACGTCCGCCGACCGAGTGAAACAGGTGGAACCCTGCAAGGCGGATCAACGAGAGGGCCCGCGCGCTGCCGTACGCATAGATGATCGCGGCCGCGCGGACACGGCGTGCCTGCGCCAGCGACACGAATTGAATCGCCAGATCCATATGCAACGACGAGACCTCGGCGATCAGGGCGTCGACAGCCAGGCCTGGCTGTACTAGCGCCCGCGACACCGACTCGACGCGCTCGCTGACGTGCAGGCCGAATTGCTCGATCGTTTCGTCGGAGGCAGTCAGGCCGCCCGTGACGAGCAGCGTCGGACACGCGCGAGCCGCGACGGTGTTCGATCGCCGTTCGGGCAGTGCGCCGTTCAGGCTGGCGCTTGCACACCGGTCGGTCAGCTGCGGCGAGCGGCGCCGGCAGCGTTGGCCGCGCTGCTGCGCGGCGACCCGCAAGCGCGATGCGATCGACCGGTCGGGCGCCGCACCGACGTGGTGTGACGGGCTGCGTGCCGGGGCAACGGACACGCGCGCCATCAATGAAGCCGGACACGCCGGAAACCGGCGCGGCTTGATGTCGTGATTGCGTGTTGGCACGGGGCCTCCCTCGGTCGATTCATGCGGCACAGCTGGATTGTATGCAAATTTTTCGGGAAGTGAAGCGGAAAAGTGATTCATGAAATAATTTGTGCTGGACGTTTATGCGTCAGTTATCGATTCAGCATCGGAAAATTGCGCTTTCAGCACGTGAATGCTTATTTCTGCAAGCGCATTGCGGGTCTTTGATGCATGCGAAACGACTTTCAGGGTCAACGCTATGGCGACAACGACCGGTGGGGATGGGGCAGGAAAGTACGCCGGAAGGGGCGATTTCGATACGTGAATCAATCGTGTCGCACATTTTCGAGTCGATGCAGCAGGATCCGGCCTGCGGCCGTTCACGCCAACGAACATGACCGGGCATTCCCGCCAGCGTCGTGCAACTGAGACAGGGCGGCGTGAACCGCCCGGAGGCAACCGGGCATGCTGCAATCCAGACGGCCGTGGGGAAGGGGAAGGTGGAGGGCCGCTCTCACGAGCGCGCCTGCGCGCACCGGTGCCGATCGATCCCGGTTGCCCGAAACAGGGGCGAGCATTCCGTCTCGGCCCGATCTAAGCGCTGTCCGGGCCCGCGCGCTGCTCGTGACCGGATCATCAACGCGAAATCAACGACGTGCAGCGTTCGTCTTCATGCGGGAAGGCGGCCGCCGATTCCGACGGCAACGCTCCGAGCAATATCGGACTTCGTCCCAAGCGGCTTTCCATTTCTTTCTCCAGCTGAAAGGCAAGCCGCAGGTCTCGCAGATCTTCTCAGGCAAGTGCATCTTGTCGACCATGGCGAATCACGCATCCAGACGAATCTCTGACGAACTGCCCGGCCGAGCGGCGTTGCCGCGTCGACACACCGGGCCCGTCGCCATCACTCACCGTCGACTCAGCGCGCATCGTCGCCCAGCAACTGACGGCGCAACGATTTTGCCCGCGTGCGCGGGTCGAGCCAGATCGCGAAGAATGCGCGCGCGAACGCCGGGTCGGTCACGTCGGCCGTGACGCGGCCGTTGGTGTAGAAACGTGCGCCGCGCTCGGGCACATACACGCCGCACAGCACGTCGCCGCGCGATACGTCGGTAAACGCCCGTTCGATATCGCGGCGCCATGCATCGAGCGTCGCAGCCGGCAACGGCGCGGGTGCGAGGCGCTCGATCTCGTCCATGCCCGTCGAGACGAGCCGTTCGCCTTTCACGTCATGACGGTAGGCCAGCGACAACGCAAATGGCGTGTCGAACGCACCCGGGGGCCGGGGCGCCCACAGCTGGGCATCGTACAGACAGATGCCCAGTATGCAGAACCGGCCGGATCCGATCAGTCGCGCCGATGGGATGTCGTCGACGCAGTTCGCGCCGGCGAACAAGGGTGCGGCAAGCGCCGCGGCCGCGACTGCGGCGAGCATCGCAAGCCGGCGCCTCATGTCAGCCGCCCGGCGACACGATGAAATGCATCACGTCGGTCCGCCGCTCGGCAAATCCCGCTTCGCAATAGGCGAGATAGAGGCGCCAGGTGCGGATGAACGTCTCGTCGAACCGTTGCGCGCGCACCGAGTCGATGCGCGCCTCGAACGCGGCGCGCCAGGTGCGCAGCGTGCGCGCGTAGTCGTCACCGAACGCGAACACCGGTTCGGCGGCCAGGCCGGCTCGTCGCGCGGCATCGACGAAACGCGCCGGGCTCGGCAGCATCCCGCCGGGAAAGATGAACTCGCGAATGAAGTCGCTCGACGTGCGATACGCGTCGAATAGCGACTCGATGATCGTGATCGACTGAATCAGCGCGCGCGCACCGGGCTTCAGGCGCTGCCGGAGCGTATCGAAGTACACCGGCCAGAACGTTTCGCCCACGGCCTCGAACATCTCGATCGACACGATCGCGTCGTATTGGCCGTCGACGTCGCGATAGTCGCGCAATTCGAGCGTGACGCGATCGGACAGCCCGTCGCGCGCCATGCGCTCGCGGGCCAGCGCGTATTGCGCCTGCGAGACGGTGACGCCATGCACACGGATGCCTTGCCGTGCGGCATGCGCGGCGAACCCGCCCCAGCCGCAGCCGATCTCGAGCACGCGCATGCCGGCGCGCAGGCCGAGCGAATCGACGATGCGCTGATACTTCGCCGTTTGCGCGTCGGCGAGCGAACGCTGCGCGTCGCCGTCGAAGCATGCGCTCGAATACGTCCACGTGTCGTCGAGCCACAATCCGTAAAAGTCGTTGCCGAGATCGTAGTGCGCGTGGATGTTGCGGCGGCTGCCGGCCCGCGTATTCATCCTCAGCCGGTGACGCAGCGCGTACCAGAGGCGTGCCAGGCGGCCGCCGGTCACCGTCTTCGCGATCACCGGCTGGTTGCGGATCGCGAGACGCAGCAGCGCGACGAGCTCGGGCGTGTCGATCCAGCCGGCGCGATACGCTTCCGCGAATCCGATGTCGCCCGCGCGCAGGATCGCACGGCACGCCCGCCAGTCGCGGACCTGCAGCGTCGCGGCCGGCTGGCAGTGCGGATCGCCGAACACATGCTGCGCGCCTTCGGGCGTCACGAGCGTCAGGTGACCGTCGTGGATTTGCCGGAGCAGCGCGATGAACAACCGGGCCGAGAGCGGCATCGCCGGTTGCGAGGCGGAAGACAGCAGGCGCAGCAAGGTCATGGACGAGCCTCGTGATCGGACATCGCCGAGCGGCCGCGTGGCGACGCGCTCGGCGAACGGGACAATGGCGAATCGGCAGCGGCGCAACGGCCGGGGGGCGTCTTGCCGTGGAACGGCACGCGCGCGAGCCACAGCCGCAGCGCTTGCCAATGAATGCGAATGACGACGTTGATCGCGTTCAGCGGCTGCCGGGCCAGCGCGCGCCATGCGCGTGCCGCCGTCAGCGGCGCGGACCGCATGCCGATCGCCGTGCGCAGCAGCAGGCCGTCGTCGTCGCGATAGTCGATCGCCACGCTCAGATGGTCGCCGCACTGACGCACGCGAAACGCGTAATCGCCGACGATGTCGCAAAACGGCGAGACATGAAACGTCTTGCGGCAGACCAGCACGGTGTCGGCGTCGATCGGCGCGTGACGCATCGCACTCAGCAGGTAGCCGTGGTGCGCACCGAACGTGTTGCGCACGTCGGCGTACAGCGCGCGCAGCCGGCCCGCGCGGTCGTAGCAGTACCAGAAGCTCACCGGATTGAATGCGTAGCCGAAGACGCGCGGGATCGTCTGCAGCCAGATCGGGCCGTCGGCGGGAATGCCGGCGCGCGCGAGGACCTCGCGCATCCACGGGCCGAGCGCGCGGCCGTCGCGCGGGCCGTAGTCGCGGGAAGCGAGCGCGAGCGGGGCCCGGCGATCGATGCCGAACCAGCCGGTGTCGATCTCGTCCAGCCGCTCGACGTCGCAGCAGACCTGGAATATCGGGTACGCGAACGCATGGCGCACCGGCCGCAGCCGTTCATGCATCACGGTGCCGACGAGCAGCCGGGCGGCCATGCCGTCGCGGGCAAAGGGCGCGTTCATGGGCGCGCCCAAGACGGCGCGACGCCGAAGCTGCGGGCGACGCGCAACGCCGATTTCAGTCCATCCTCATGGAACCCGTAGCCTGTCCACGCTCCCGCGTACCACGTATTGCGCCGCCCTTGCAGCATCGGCAGGCGATGCTGCGCATCCACGGCCGCGAGATCGAGCAGCGGGTGCGCGTAATCGTAGCGGCCGAGCTGGGTGCCGGGCGCGGGCTCGTCGACCGGATTCAACGTGACGACGACCGGCGAGCGGAACGGCAGCGGCTGCAACTGGTTGAGCAGGTAGCTCACGCACACGGGCGATTCGCCGCCCGTGCGCCTCGGCCGACCGCCCAGGTAGTTCCACGCCGACCACACGCGCCGCCGGCGCGGCAGCAACGCCGTATCGGTGTGAAGCACCGCGACGTTGTGCTGGTAGCGCACGGCGCCGAGCACGTCGCGCTCGGCCTTGCTGGCATCCGCGAGCAGCCCCAGGCTGGTCGGCGCATGGCACGCGAGCACGACCGCGTCGAAACGCTCGTGACCGGCTGTATCGGTCGCCACCGTCACGCCCGCGTCGTCGCGCCGTATCGCGCGCACCGGCGTATTCACCCGCACGTCGTCGAGCGTCGCGGCGATGCGCTCGACGTACTGCCGCGCACC
Source organism: Burkholderia sp. Tr-20390 (assembly GCF_017104595.1). NCBI lineage: Bacteria > Pseudomonadati > Pseudomonadota > Betaproteobacteria > Burkholderiales > Burkholderiaceae > Burkholderia > Burkholderia sp. Tr-20390. Next base: position 61,077 of record NZ_JAAGPC010000017.1, read on the forward strand.
GCCCGCGACGGTGCGCCAGGTCGGCCGGCTGTTGACCTGCAACAACGCGTGATTCAGGCAGAAGCGCAGGAACGTCGCCGCCGGAAACCGCAGGATGTCGTTGGCCCCGCTCGACCAGATCGCGGCCGCCATCGGCAGCAGGTAGTGATGCTGGAACGATGCGCCGTAACCGCCGGCCGTGAGCAGTTCCCCGACCGAAAGGCGCTGCCGGTTCGCCGATTCGAGGTGATCGTGCGCGGACGCGTTGAAGCGCAGGATGTCGCGCAACATCCCGAGAAAGGTCGGCGAGAACAGGTTGCGGCGTTGCGCGAACACGGTGTTCAGGTTGCTGCCGGCCCATTCGAGCCGGCCGCCGTCGACCGAAACCGAAAACGACATGTCGGTCGAATGGGCGGCCACGCCCAGTTCGTCGAACAGCGCGACCAGGTTCGGATAGGTCCGGTCGTTGAACACCAGGAAGCCCGTATCGACGGGGTGGCGTGCGCCGTCGAGGTCGACGTCGACCGTATGCGTATGACCGCCGAGATAGTCGGCGGCCTCGAACAGCGTCACGCGGTGACGGCGGGCCAGCAAGTACGCGCTGGCCAGGCCCGCGATGCCGGCACCGACGACGGCGATCCGCCGGCCGGGCCGCGACATTGAAAGTTCCGGGTGCATCGCGAAGGGTCTCCGTCAGTCACAAGTGCAGGTTCTGGAATCACATGTGCTCATATACGACGCACCGCGCGCGGCGGATGCAGGTGCGGCCGTCATTCGCGATCGCCGGGCGACGCGAAGCCCGGCTTGCCGAGCTGGTCCGGGGTTTGCGGCACCCGCCTGAAGCGCGACGTGTCGTAACCCATCGCATCGAGCCGGGCAAGCAGCGAGCGATAGGTGGCCTCGTCCATCGTCGGCGCGCGCGAGAAGATCCAGCCGAGCGTCTTGCCCGGGTAGCCGAGGATCGTGTACCGGTAGTCGGGGTCGACGTAGAGCGTCAGTTGCGTGACATATACCGGCCAGAACAGCCGCACGCGCCATTCGCCACCGCCGCTGCCGGACTTCACGGCGTCGACGAACCGATAGCGCTTCTCGGGCTGGTCGAAGCCGCCCTTGCGGCCGACGAATGCGTCGTCGATCCGGCCGTCGTCACGCAGGCGCCACTCGGCCCGGCTGCCGACGTAGTCGCGTTCCGCGAAATACGGGATGTTCGCGATCACGTACCAGCGGCCCATGTAGCGCGGCAAGTCGACGGGTACGGTCGACAACGGAACGGCGGCGCGCGGATTCGGGTTCGGCGGCCCGCCCGAGCACCCGGCGGCCCCGATCGCGAGCGCCGTCACGACCGTGGCGGCGACGCGGCGGAGAACCCGGTACGGGATCGCGGCCCTCATGCGAGCACCCGGCGCTTGTCGAACAGATAGTGGGCGACGCCCCATTCCTGCCCGTCGGCATAGCCGAACAGCTCGGCGACCGCCATGTAGAACATCCGCCAGCGCTGGAACCAGAGGCGGGCGTCGGCGCCGTAGACCGTCTCGAAAATCGGCATGATCCGGTGGCGCGCCGCATCGAGCGACGCGAGCCACTGATTGGCCGTGCGGGCGTAGTGCGTCCCGTCGAGCCACCATTGGCGGGCGATGCGCACGTCGTCCTGGAACCGCAGCAGCAGGTCGGCCGACGGCATCGTCCCGCCTGTGAAGAAATGGCGCGACATCCAGTCGGTGTCGTCGCGCACCGCGAAGTGATAGGCGAGCAGCTTGTGCGCGAAGATGTGCACGAAGAGCTTGCCGTCGTCGTGCATCCAGCGCGCGATTTTGGCGAGCAATTGCCCGTAGTTCTTCATGTGCTCGAACATCTCGATCGAGAGCACGCGGTCGAAGCCGGCGTCCGCGGGATCGAAGTCGAACTCCACCACGTTGCCGGTCACGATGCGCAGATTCGTCAGCCCGCGCTGCGCCGCGCATCGCTCGATGAAGTGGCGTTGACCGTGTGAATTCGACAGGCCGACGATCTGCGCCGCCGGATACCGCTCGGCGAGCCATAGCGACAGCGAACCCCAGCCGCATCCGAGGTCGAGCATGCGCTGGCCGTCCGCCAGTCTCGCGCGCTGCGCGTACAACGCCAGCATGGCCTCCTCTGCCTGCGACAGCGTTTCGTCGCCACGCGGGTAATAGCCGCACGAATATTTGAGCCGCGGGCCGAGATGGGCCTCGAAGAAGCTGCCGGGCACTTCGTAATGCTGCGTGTTCGCCGCGAGCGTCTCGATTGCGATCGGGCTCGCGCTTAGTTCGCGCACCAGCGTGTCGTGGGCCGCCGCGCGCTGCTCGCCGTCATCCGCGTGTTCGGCGCGCAGGCGTTGCCGCATGAGCGAGCGCATGCCGGCCCGGATCAGCCGGTCCGGCAGCCAGCCGCGCTCGCAGCAGCGGATCAGCCAGGTGTCGTGGGGTGCCGCCGCCGAGGCCGGCGACGGTGGCGAGGTGGTAGCGGTCATGATCGCGTGCTCCGGTCTTCAGGGTGATCGGATCGAGTGGGGGCAGGGCCGGGCGCCGGCCTCGGAGGCCACGGAACGATGGCGCTGGTCGTGCGCATGTACTCGCGGTAGCCCGGCCGGCTTTGCACCAGACGCGCTTCGAGCAGCGGCAAGCCGGATACCTTGAGCAGCAGCCATGCCATCAGGACGGGCGGGAACAGCGTCAGCCAGCCCCACGGCATGCCGATCGCCAGGGCCGTGTAGGCGAGCCAGTGCACGCACTCGAAAAAATAGTTGGGGTGCCGCGAATAGCGCCACCAGCCGGCGCGACAGACCTGGCCGCCGTGGTCGGGATCCGCGAGAAACCGCTTGAGTTGCCGGTCGGAGGCCGTCTCTCCGGCGACGGCGGCAATCCAGATCGCGACTGCCGCGGCAATCGCGAACCGGGACGGGGCTGCCGCGCTGTATGCGGGGATGAAGAACGCGATCGACAGCAGCATCGAGATCAGCGCTTGCAACTGGAACAGCCAGAACATGTTGCGCGGCGCGGCGTCGCCCCACTGCAGGCGGAACTGTCGATAGCGCGGGTCCTCCGGCTGCCCGCGATTGCGCCGCCACAGGTGCCGCGCGAGTCGCAGCCCCCAGATGCCGCCGCCGGCGGCGACGAGCGCACGATTCAATTCCGGGCCGGTCGCCAGCACGGCGACGAACACGGCTACGCCGCCTAGCGTCGCGGCCCAGACTGGATCGATCATCCCGGCGTTCCGGGATTGCAATTGGATAATCCACACCGCCGTGAAGGACAGGATCAGTCCGACGAAGGCGAGGAGGGCAACGACGACGGCGGGCATACGGGCTCCGAGGGCGCGATATCCCCTTATACGGAGCCGGCGACCGAACGGATGCAGACGGATGCGACGAGATGCGGCGTGATCCCGTCGAGCGAGACGGCAACGGGCGGCACGCCGCCGCGCTTGACGGGGCGAGCGCGCGTTGCGCGCGTCAAGTGGTGTGCATCGCGCCGGTGGCGAGCACCGGCCCGGTGGGTTGGCCGCTCGGCGAGCCGCCGCGAGGCTCGAGCGATACGGCGAGCACCGCGCGTGCATCGAGTCGCGCGACGATCGCCGGCGGCAGCGTCATCGACGCCGCTGCGTTCGACGCGAATACGCCGAGCGAGATCGGCTTCGCATTCGGCGGAATCAGCCAGAGCTCCGTCGAGCGGTCCGCGGCGATCGGCGGCGTGTTCGCGGGCACCACGACCATTCGGGCACGCCGCAAGTCGACCGTGGCGGTCCACCGTGCGACGCCATCCGTTTGTGCCAGCGTGGCTGCCATGTAGTGGCTGTCCTCGGCAGCGGGGCGCGGCGGCGCTTCACCCACCCGGATCACGTTGACCGTGAGCAGCCCGAGCGCTGCCACGCTCGCGCCGATGCCGACCCAGCGCCACAGTCGCAGGCTGTTCCACCATCCGGCGGAGGGCGCAGCGCCGCGTGGGCGCGGCGGCGGGATGAAGCCCAGTTGGTGCTGGATTCTCGTCCAGGTTCGCGCGGGCGGGTCGACGGGCGTGACGTCGTCCGCGAGCGGGGCGAGGCGGCGCTGCCAGCGCTCGAGCGTGGCTTGCAACGCCGGGTCGCGAGCGGCGGCCTGCTCCAGCTCGCGGCGCGCGTCTGCGTCGAGCACGCCGAGCGCGTATTCGGCGCAGCGCAATTCGGGATCGTGATCGGCCGGCGTATTCATTGCTCCAGACACACCTTCAGCTGCATCAGGCTGCGCCGGATCCAGCTCTTCATGGTTCCGAGCGGCACACGCAGTCGCGCTGCCAGCTCACTGTAGGTCGCGCCGCTGAAGAAGGCCTCGCGCACCGCGCGGCCCTGCTGCGGATCGAGTTGCGCAAGGCAGCGCTCGAGGCGCAGGCGCTCCTGCGAGGCCTCCGCCAGCGCGGCGGGCGTCGGATCATCGGCGGGAAGCTCAAGCGCCTGTTCGTCGTCGAGTTGCGCGTCGCGATGCTGCCGCAAGCGGTCGATCGTCTTGTTGCGTGCCAGCGTGATCAGCCACGTCATCGCGCCGCCGCGCGCCGGGTCGAACGTGTCGATGCGTCGCCATGCGGTCGTGTAGACCTCCTGGAGGATATCCTCGGCTTCGCCGTGATCGTGAAGCATGCGCACGATTGTCCCGAACACCCGCGACGCGGTCAGCTGATACAACTCCGCGAAAGCCGCCTGATCGCCGGCTGCTGCCTGAAGCATCACCCGATTCAGATGTTCGCGGCGCGCGGCATCCGCATCGGCATCGCGCGAAGGGGCTGACTGATCGAAGCCGCTGGCACCGCCTGGCGTGTCGCTCATGCGAAGTGGATGGCGCGGATCGCCATGATGTGAATGTCGAGCGAAATATAGCACTCCCGGATGCCTCTGATCGAACGATCGGCGGCGCGCCCGCTGTGAGGTCTTCAACCAGATACGAGCGACGCGTCCGCGCGGATGCAGGCAGCCGCAACGTGCGGCGAATGCGGCCGGCGACCGTCGGTTGAGTGCACAATGACCGGGTTTCGTGTCTAGAGAGTCATTCGATGAAGCGAAGTAGCGTTGGCCGACCGCTGTGGGCGGCTGGAGCGATCGTGGCGGGCGCCGCACTGGTACTGGCAGGATGTGCAGGCCTCGCCGGCGGGCCCAGCGGGAATGCACACGTTCCGCAACCCGCGAAATCCGTCGATCTCGATCGCTACGTCGGCAGATGGTACGAGTTCGCGCGGTATGAAAACCGCTTCGAGCGCGGATGCGACGGCGTGACGGCCGAGTATGCGAAGCGGGAAGACGGTCTTGTCGGCGTGCGCAATACCTGCCGCGAAGGCGGGCCGGACGGCCGCGCGCGAAGCGCCGACGGGCGCGCAAAGATCGTGGCCGACAGCGGCGGTGCAAAGCTGAAAGTGTCGTTCTTCGGGCCGTTCTTCTTCGGCGATTACTGGGTGCTCGATCGCGCCGACGACTACGCATGGTCGATCGTCGGTGAACCGTCGGGTCGGTTCCTGTGGATCCTGACGCGCGATGCGAAGCCCTCGGCTGAACAGGCCGCGGCGCTTGTCGAACGGGTGCAGGCGCTCGGTTACGACACGACGATGTTGCGGCGCACTGTGCATTAGGGCGACCGCGTGCGGCATGCGTGTACGGCGCCGTCGGGCCTGGAGCAACGCCGAGCGCCGCGGTTGCGCGCGGCCGTGGCTGATGGCGGCGGCGAAAGGCGGGATGATGCCCTTTGGCCTACGGTCGCTGAACGCGAAATCCGGTTCGTTGCCTTCGGCAGTTAACTGCTCGCCCGGATAATCAGTTGGCACGACATCGGTCGCTGGCCTTTGCGAAGCGTGTCGAACGCCGGCGGATCCGCCTGCAGAAGCTGGAAGATCCGCGTGGCCGCCGTGATGCCGATTTCACGCGCGGGTGGCCGCACGGTCGTCAGGCCCGGCGTCAGCATTTCCGCCATCGGATAGTCGCCGAAGCCGACGATCGCGCATTGCTCCGGAACGCGAATGCCTGCGCCGGGCGCGGACAGTAGCGCACCGAACGCGAGATTGTCGTTCGCGAAGATGATCGCGTCGGCCGTGCGGCGTACGGAACACAGCGCGAGCAGCGCCTCGCGCCCTGCGTGCATCGGTTGCGCTTCGGTCGGTGCAAACACGATCGGCTGACGCCCATGCTCGCGCATGATCTCGGTATAACCATCGCAACGCTCGCGCGCGCTTGCGTCGCCCGCCGCGCTGTTCAGCACGAACGCGATGCGTCGATAGCCGCGTTCCACCAGATGACGCGCCGCGATGCGTCCGGCTTCCTGGTGCACGAAGCCGATCTGCAGCGGTTTGCGCCGTGGCTGGAAGTCCCACGTTTCGAGCACGGGCACCTGCGTCTGTTCGATCAGTTCCTCGGTTCCCGCGGAATGGAAGTGCGACGTGAGCACGAGCGCCGCCGGCGACCACCCGAGCAATCCACGCACCGCATTCTCCTCGAGATCCGTCGAGAAATAACTCGATGCGAGCAGCAACTGGTAACCGTGTGCCGTGACCTCGTCGCTGAAGCTCTGGATCGTGTTCGCAAAGATGGGCCCCGAGATGTTCGGAATCACCATGCCGATGACACGGCTGCGCGCCGATGCGAGCCCGCCGGCGACGAGATTCGGCACGTAGCCGAGTTCCGCTACCGCATCGGCGATCCGCTCGCGCAGCGGCGCGGACAGCCGCGCCGGATCCTGGAAATAGCGCGACACGCTGATCTGCGACACGCCGACGTGATCGGCCACATCGCGCAGGGTCAGGCGTCCCGACGTGCGGCGTGGCCGGGCATCGCTTTTAGTCGAATCGGACATATGTTCCGCTGATTTCGTTATTTGACGCGGCAAGTTCGCCACGGGAAACTGCCTGCCAATGTTAGCGCTAACCACGCGCGGTCGCCAGCACGAGACGATGCGTGGCCCGGTGGTGAGGCGCTGCTTTCGCGACAGGATATCGGATGACGACAGCTTCCCGCCTCATGCACCTTGGGGCCTTTCTGATGGAGACCGGACACCATGCAGCCGCGTGGCGGCATTCGGACGTGCAGGCCGATGGCGGCACGGATTTTCGTGCGTATGCGGCGCTGGCGAGCACGGCGGAACGCGCGTGCTTCGACGCGATCTTCGTCGCGGACAGTGTCGCCGCGAACGTGGGTGACGGCGCCGCGCGATCGGCCCGTTCCGACCGGCTCGATCCGCTGACGCTCCTGCCTGCGCTCGCGGCGGTCACGGAGCGCATCGGCCTGATCGCCACGGCGACGACGACCTACAACGAGCCGTATCACATCGCGCGCAAGTTTGCGTCGCTCGACCACATCAGCGGCGGGCGGGCCGGCTGGAATCTCGTGACGTCCGACAACGCGGCGGAGGCGCGCAACTTCGGCCGCGCCGAACACGTCGGTCACGACGAGCGCTATGCGCGCGCCCGGGAATTCCATCGCGTCGTGACGGGCCTGTGGGACAGCTGGGCCGACGACAGCTTCGTGCGCGACAAGGCGAGCGGCGTGTACTACGACGCGTCCACGCTGCGCGTGCTCGATCATCGCGGCACGCATTTCTCCGTGGCGGGCCCGCTCAACGTGCCGCGCCCGGTGCAGGGATGGCCCGTCGTCGTGCAGGCGGGCTCGTCGGAGGCGGGGCGCGACCTCGCCGCGCAGACGGCCGACGTCGTGTTCACCGCGCACGCACGGCTGGATGCCGCGCAGGCGTTCTACCGCGACATGAAGGCGCGTGCGGTGGCCGCGGGCCGCGCGCCCGGCGACGTGAAGATCATGCCGGGCCTGTCGGTCGTCGTCGCGCGTACCGACGACGAGGCGCGCGAACGCTTCGACGCGCTGCAGGCGCTCGTCGATCCGGTCGCGGGCGTCGCGATGCTGGCGCGGATGCTCGGCAACGTCGACCTGTCCGGCTATCCGCTCGACGGCCCGTTGCCCGACTTGCCGCTCACGGACAGCGGCCAGCGCAGCCGCCAGGCGCTCCTGAGCGCGCTGGCCGGCGACGAGCGCCTGACGATTCGCGAACTGGTGCTGCGCATCGCGGCCGGACGCGGGCACGTGACGGTGGTCGGCAGTGCGACAACCGTGGCCGACCTGATGCAGACGTGGTTCGAGCGCGACGCGGCCGACGGCTTCAACGTGATGCCGGCCGAACTGCCGGGCGGCCTCGATGCGTTCTGTTCGCTCGTCGTGCCCGAGTTGCAGCGGCGCGGGCTGTTCCGCACGGCCTACACCGGCCGCACGTTGCGCGAGCATCTGGGGTTGCAGCGACCGGTGCGGGCGTAGCGCACCCATGCGTCCCGTCGAATCCATCCGATAAGGAATCTCCGATCATGACGTTTTCCCGACGTTCGTTTCTCCGCACCGCACAGGCCGCAGCCGTGGCCGCGTTCGCTGCGCCATTCGCCGGCGGCGCGCAGGCCGACACCGGCCGCACGCTGCGCATCGGCTACCAGAAGGGCACGCCGCTCACGCTGCTGAAGGCGCAGCGCTCGCTCGACAAGCCGCTCGCCGCGCGCGGCTTCGACATCGCATGGACCGAATTCCCGGCCGGGCCGCCGCTGCTCGAGGCGATGAATGCCGGCTCGATCGATCTCGGCTATACGGGCTCGCCGCCGCCGATCTTCGCGCAGGCGGCGGGCAGCCGGATCGTCTACCTGGCGGCCGAACCCGCCGGCCCGCACAACGAGGCCATCATCGTGCTCGACGGCTCGCCGCTCAAATCGGTCACCGACCTGAAAGGGCGGCCGGTGGCATTCGCCCGCGGGTCGAGTTCGAACTACCTGATCGTCGCCGCGCTCGAAAAAGCCGGCCTGACCTATGCGGACATCAAGCCCGCCTTTTTGTCGCCCGCCGACGCACGCGCGGCCTTCGAAGGCGGCAAGGTCGACGCGTGGGTCATCTGGGATCCGTACCTCGCGGTCGTCCAGCAGACGCTCGGCGTGCGCACGATCGCCGACTATGCGTCGGGCATCGTGCAGCCGTACAGCTTCTTTCTCGGTGCGCCGGATTTCGCGAAGGCCCACCCCGCGGTGCTGTCGGATGTGCTGTCGGCGGTCGCGCGCGGCGACGCGTGGACGGCCGCTCATCGCAGCGACGCCGCACAGTTGATTGCTCGCGAGATCGGCGTGCCGCAGCCCGTCGTCGAGCGCTATCTCGCACGATCCGCATTCGGGCTGCTGCCCGTCGATTCGACCGTGCTCGGCGCGCAGCAACGCGTTGCGGATACGTTCCGTCGAGCGAACGTCATTCCGCGTGCGATCCAGGTCGCCGACATCGCACACCCGGTTTCCTTCACCCGCTGACTCGATACTCCACTCGCTCGCAGAGCCGCTGTCATGAACCGACTCGCCTCCCGTACCGCCGCCATCCGTCCCGTTCGCCGCGCCGCCGCATTGCGCTGGCGCCTTCGCTTCACGCCCCGGCTGAAAACCGGGCTGCGCACGGCCGGTGCCGTCGCGCTCGCCTGCGCCAGCCACACCGGGCACGCGCAGTCGACGCTGGTCATGTACGGCATCGTCGATGCAGCCGTGCAGTACGGCCGCTTCAACAGCACGACCGGAACGACCGCGTCGGCGGCCAGCGGCAACCTGCAGGCATCGCGCTTCGGGCTGCTCGGCAAGGAAGATCTCGGCGGCGGCTATCGCGCGAATTTCCGGCTCGAGACGGGCTTCAATCTCTACTCGGGGATGGGCGGCGGCGCGACGGCGTTCAATCGGGGCGCGTCGGTCGGGTTGTCGGGGCCGTTCGGCAGCGTCGACGCCGGCTATCTGTACCTGCCGATCTACTGGGTGTTTCTCGCTTCCGACGTCGGCACGTACGGGCTCGCGAATCCAGCCGCGATCATGTCGCTCGAACACACGACGACGCTCGGTTCGAGCGGCACCGGCGGGTTCTACCGGAACGCGGTGCGCTACCGGACGCCGGAAGCGCTCGGCGGCTGGTCGAGCGAGATCGGCTATTCGTTCGGTGCGCAGGATCCTGCCGGGCAGACGCTGAACGCGCGCAACGTCGGCGCGAACCTCCAGTACGCGAAGAACGGCGTGCTGGTCGGCTACGGCTTCAACCGCTACCAGTACTACGCGAGCGCGACGGCATCCGACGCGTCGTCGCAGCTCACGCATGTACTGACCGCCGCATACGATTTCGGTCGCATGGTGGTGGGCGGGAATTACGTGTATTCGAAGCGTACCGACGGCACGGGATGGTTCGCGTCCGCCGCGTTGCTCAATGCCCGCGTGCGCGTCGGGTTCGGCGACATCAACGTCGGCGTGTCGCGGCGTATCGAGAATGGCGATGCGCGCGCGATCGCTTGCGATGTCGGCTACGTGTACTACCTGTCGAAGCGCACGCAGCTGTACGGTTTCGCGACGACGATCCTGAACAACAGTCATTCGACACAAGGATTCGCGCTGCTGAACAACCCGGCGGCGACTGTGACGCCGGGATTCGACCCATGGGCGGTGACGGCTGGCATTCGAACGTCGTTCTGATCGCGACGATCGACGGTTCAATTCAGCAGGCACCAGATCGCGAGGAGCGGCGCGTCGCCGGAGCGCATCGCATGCAGCGCGCCGGGCGGGTTGTGGATGCCGCCGCCGATCCCGGGATCGAACCAATCGCCGTTCTGCTGCCGGAATTCGCCGGCGGTCATCAGCACGTAGGCCTCCTCCGGCGCGTGGCCGTGATCGGGGTAACGCACGCCGGGCATCATCAGCGAGAAGCCGAGTTGAATGTCGTCGCGGCTTTCGGCGCCGCCGGGCCCGCAGATCATTCCGTTCACGTGCCCATCAATGTAGTTCGGGCTCCCGTCCTTTCCGGACGTACGCCGCGTCCAGCCGACTGCCGGCTCCAGCGACACGATCAGCCGCGCGACGGCTGCGAACGTCGGGTTCACGCGTGCGACGGCCTGAAGCGCCGGGCCAAGCCATTCGCATGCGGGGTAGCGCACTGCGTTGCGCACGCCATTGTCCGACGGCTGCTGCAATCGTGCGAATACGTGCGGTGCGAACGCGCGCGCGGCGGCGGGCAGCTTTTCCGACTGGAACAGTTCGCCGGCGATCCGGACGAAATCCGCGATGGGCTTCGGGCGTTCATGCATGCTGCTTGCTGCTCCCTGAGTGATGTGGGCCAATCAGCGAAAGTCTAGGCAGAAACCTGTCGATGCGGGCAGCGAAAAAGCGTGACGGGCTTGGCATTGGCCGCCATCTGCGTGCCGCGGTTGCCGTTCGGTAGGCGCGCTGTCGATCGACAGCCGCCGGCAACCTGATTGGGGGCAGCAGGCAGTTCGTCGCGTACGAATGGTCCAAAGCAGCTCGCGAAGTCGCCGGCGTGATTTCTCGGTAGTTTCCCTTAAGTCCCCGCGTCGGGATTTTCCCCTAGCGGCCGCTTGCGCGCGCCGCACGCGCCGCTGGGCCGCCGTCCCCGCAACATTCCACTCAGCCGCGCCGGTATTGCTTTTCGCCTGTTTCGCACCGTTTTGCGGCGATCACGCCTTTTCGCCCCGAAACGATGCATTACCAAAGGTATGGAAAAGCGCACAGAAAATGTAGCTGGAGCGACGAAATTGGATTGATACGCTGCATTCACTGCATCAGCGCCGTCAACCACGCAGGAGCGGCATCGGGCCCACGCCAGGCGGGAGATCGATGACGACCCGGACGAAGTTCGCGGCTTCCCTTACCAGTCAGTCGGGATGACAGAATGGCTCCAAATATGACGTTTGCGCCGGGCGACGTACTTCCCCCCGGGGCAATCCACACCGGCGGTGCGCTGTCGATTGCCCGGTCGAGCATCGCGACGGGAACGGACATCCTGACCGTCAGGCACCTGTCGAAGATTTTCGGTCCGAAACCCGAGCGTGCGATCGAGATGATGAAGCGCGGCGTCGGCCGCAACGAGATCTTCGCGGAAACCGGCAACATGGTCGCGGTCAACGACGTGAGCCTGAGCGTGCGCGCTGGCGAGATCTTCGTGATCATGGGGCTGTCGGGTTCGGGGAAATCGACGCTGGTCCGATTGCTGAACCGGCTGATCGAGCCGACGGCCGGGCAGGTCGTGCTCGAAGGCCGCGATATCGCACCGATGTCGACGCCGGAACTGCGCGACGTCCGGCGCCAGAAGATGGCGATGGTGTTCCAGTCGTTCGCGCTGCTGCCGAACCGCACCGTGCTCGACAACATCGCGTACGGGCTCGAAGTCGCGGGGATCAGGAAGACACAGCGCTACGAAGTCGCGCGCGCGGCGCTGGAGCGCGTTGGCCTCGGCTCGTACGAGAAACTGCTGCCGAGCGAGTTGTCCGGCGGCATGCAGCAGCGTGTGGGCCTTGCCCGCGCACTGGCGGTGAATCCGTCGGTGCTGCTGATGGACGAGGCATTCTCCGCGCTCGACCCGCTGATCCGCTTCGAAATGCAGAACGAGCTGCTGCGCCTGCAGAAGGAAGAGCAGCGCACGATCGTGTTCATTTCCCACGATATCGAGGAAGCCGTCAAGATCGGCGGCCGCATCGGCATCATGAAGGACGGTTGCCTGATCCAGGTCGGCACGCCCGCCGAACTGATCCAGACGCCGGCCGACGCGTACGTGCAGGACTTCTTCCGCAACGTCGACGTGTCGCGCTTCATGAAGGCATCGAGCATGATGACGCCGGTCGAGCGCGGGCTGCTTCGCTGCGATGCGCTCACGCCGTCCGACCGCTATCTGAACCAGCTGATCGACAGCGGCGCGGAATGCGGCTACGTGTGCGACGAATCCGGCCGTTACCTTGGCTGCGTCACACCCGCCACGCTGCACCGGTCCGGCGCGAAGCCGATTCGCGACGCGTTCCTGAACGACTTCAACGCGGTGTCGATCGATACGGACCTGCATCGGCTCGCGTCGATCGCGCTGACGCAGCAGCACGACGTGCCCGTGACGGACGGAGCGGGGCGACTGGCGGGCGTCGTGTCCTGCCGGACGATACTCAAGCAGATGATGCAACGGAGGGCAGCATGAATTCGTCGGTGATCGGGAAGTTCGCGGAGAATGTCGTCAACTTTCTGTTTCTGCATTTCCGTGGCGGCTTCGACACGTTCTCGGCGGGCCTCGGCGCAGTCGTGAAGCTACTCGAGGACGGTCTCGCCGCCGTGCCGTTCATCGCGATGGTCGTGATCCTGGTGGGCCTCGCGCTGTGGCGCCGGGGCGTCGTGTTTTCGATCTTCGTCGGTTGCGCGCTGCTCGTCATCCATTACATGGGCCTGTGGGCGCAGACGGTGTCGACTCTCGCGCTCGTCACCGCGGCGACGTTCTTCAGCCTCGTGATCGGTGTGCCGCTCGGCATCTGGGGGGCGCGCAACAGCCGGATCGGCATGATCCTGCGCTCGCTGCTCGACTTCATGCAGACGATGCCCGCGTTCGTGTACCTGATCCCGGCCGTGATCCTGTTCGGGCTCGGACGCGTGCCGGCGGTGATCGCGACGATCGTGTTCGCGATGCCGCCCGTCGTGCGGCTGACGACACTCGGCATCAGGCAGGTCCGCGAGGAACTGATCGAAGCCGGCCGTTCGTTCGGCAGCACCGACTGGCAGCTGCTGTGGAAGATCCAGCTGCCGAACGCATTGCCATCGATCATGGCCGGCGTGAACCAGACGATCATGATGGCGCTGTCGATGGTGGTGGTCGCGTCGATGATCGGCGCGGGCGGCCTCGGCGAATACGTGCTGAGCGGGATCCAGCGTCTCGACATCGGGATCGGCTTCGAAGGCGGGCTCGGCGTCGTGCTGCTCGCGATCGTGCTGGATCGCCTGACCGAGAGCTTCGGCGTGAAGGCGAAGAAGAAGGTGAAGACGCCGCTCGCACGTGCCGGCAAGGCGGGGCCGCGCGGCGCGGCACGGACCTGACGGACACGACAGTCGAAGATCATTGAAGGACGATGAAGCGCCGCGGCCACGGTGCCGCGGCGGAACCGGTGTAGAAGTGCGTGGAGACCGGAAACGCCGATCGAAGGCGTTCCTCATCTTCGAAAAAATCGCATGATTAAAAAGGACTACTAGATGAATACCCATACGTTCAAGTCGCTTCTGGCGAAACTTGCCCTATCGACGGTGGTCGCCGGCAGCGCAGGTGTGGGCGCCGCGTCGGCGGCGGAGCCGGTCAAGATCGCGGTCACCAACTGGGCGGACGTGCTCGCGGTGGCCAACGTCGCGAAGTACGTGCTCGAGACCCAGCTCAAGCAGCCGGTGCAGTTCGTGCAGGCCGACATCGGCATCCAGTATCAGGGTGTCGCGCGCGGCGATCTAGACATCATGGTCGGCGGCTGGCTGCCGGTCACGCACGGCGCGTACTACGCGAAGTACAAGAACGACCTGGATGACGTGGGCGTTATCTACACCGGCGGCAAGAACGGCTGGGCCGTGCCGACCTACGTGCCGGAATCGGAGCTGTCGTCGATCGCCGACCTGAACAAGCGGGAAGTCAAGAGCAAGCTGAACGGCACGATCCAGGGCATCGAACCGGGCGGCGGTCTGATGCAGGCGTCGGAGCGGACGATCAAGGGCTACAGCCTGGACGGCTACACCCTCCAGGCGTCGAGCGAGGCCGGGATGCTGGCCAGCGTGTCGCGTGCGTACCAGTCGAAGCAGTGGATCGTCGCGACGGTCTGGAGCCCGCACTGGCTGTTCCAGAAGTGGCAGATGCGTTACCTGAAGGACCCGAAGGGCACGCTGGGCGGTGACGAGCAGATCCACGCGTTCGCATCGAAGAAGTTCGCGGGCAAGTTTCCGCGCGCCGACGTGTTCTTCAAGCACCTGAAGCTGACGCTGGCCGACGTCGAGGCGATCGAGTTCGAAGGCAACAGCACGAACGACTACGCGAGCGCCGCGAAGAAGTTCGTCGACGCCCATCCGGAGAAGCTGAAGGCCTGGCTGCAGCAGTAAGGCCACGCGCGCGCGCTGGCCGATGCCGGCGGCCCGGGCCTGGGGCCGTCACGACGGCGCCGGCCTGGCAGCGCGCGGTGCATTGAATCCACGCAGCACGTAACGAATCGCGTCGCGGAGTCACCAAGTGAACGAGAACGCCCGCTTTTTTGCCGAAACACTCCAGAGCCGCGATCCGGTGATCGCATCTGAAATCGCGTTGGAGTTGCGTCGCCAGCAGACGCAGATCGAACTGATTGCATCCGAAAACATCGCGTCCGCGGCGGTGCTGGAAGCCCAGGGCACCGTGTTGACGAACAAGTACGCGGAAGGCTATCCGTCGCGCCGGTACTACGGCGGTTGCGACCATGTCGACCGGATCGAGGCGCTCGCGATCGACCGCGCGTGCGCGCTGTTCGACGCGAGCCACGCGAACGTGCAGCCGCACTCGGGCGCGCAGGCCAACGGCGCGGTGATGCTCGCGCTCGTCAAGCCGGGCGACACGGTGATGGGGATGTCGCTCGATGCGGGTGGCCACCTGACGCATGGCGCACGCCCCGCGCTGTCGGGAAAGTGGTTCAACGCGGTGCAGTACGGCGTGAGCCCGGACACGCAGCGCATCGATTACGACGACGTGCGCCGGCTCGCGCAGCGCCATCGGCCGAAGCTGATCATCGCGGGCTATTCCGCGTATCCGCGCGCGCTGGATTTTGCTGCGTTCCGCGAGATCGCCGACAGCGTCGACGCGAAGCTGATGGTCGACATGGCGCATATCGCCGGCATCGTCGCGGCCGGCCGCCACCCAAACCCGGTGCCGTTCGCCGACGTCGTGACGTCGACCACGCACAAGACGCTGCGCGGCCCGCGCGGCGGTTTCATCCTGACGAACCACGCAGACGTCGCGAAGCAGATCAACTCGGCGGTATTTCCGGGGCTTCAGGGCGGCCCGCTGATGCATGTCGTCGCGGGCAAGGCGGTGGCCTTCGCGGAAGCCCTGCGCCCGGAGTTCACGCGCTATATCGACCAGATGCTGCTCAACGCGCAAACGCTCGCACAGGTGCTGACGGCCGGCGGCCTGACGCTCGTTACCGGTGGCACCGACAACCACCTGCTGCTCGTCGACCTGCGCGCGCGGCGCATTACCGGCATGCAGGCCGAGAAGGCGCTGGAGCGTGCCGGCATCACCTGCAACAAGAACGGAATTCCGTTCGATACGGAAAACCCGACCGTCACGTCTGGGATCCGGCTCGGCACGCCCGCCGGCACGACGCGCGGCTTCGGGCCCGCGCAGTTCGAGCAGATCGGCGACATGATCCTCGCGGTCGTGGCGGCGCTCGAGCGCAATCCGGACGGGGACGAGGGCGTCGAGCGCGCGGTCCGCACTCGCGTGCGCGATCTGTGCGCCCAGTTTCCGATCTATGCACACGCGGACGCGTTTGCCTGATCGCCGGAACCGGATCGGGCGGACGCATGGTTAGAACCGCATGACGAATCGATCGGCGTGGCTGCGCGAAACACGCGTGGCGCGCGCCGACGTCTTGTCCAGTGCCGGCTCCTGCGTAACGACGGCAACCGGGCACCCACTCACCTGAATGAGGAATTGAAATGAGCTTCGAGGGCGTACACACACCGCTGGTCACCCCGTTCGACGCGGACGGCGAAATCGATCACGCGCTGCTGGGCCGGCATGCGGCTGATCTCGCCGGCCGCGTGTCCGGCCTCGGCGTCGGCGGCACGACGGGCGAATACTACGCGTTGAGCTTCGACGAGCGCGTGCGCACGTTCGACACGGTCGCGGCTGCTGCCGGCGGCAAGACGTTCCTGACCGCGGGCATCAACGCGACGACGACGAAGGAAGTGCTGCGCCTCGGCCGCGAAGCGAAACGTGCGGGGCTGGATGCGCTGCTCGTGGCAGCGCCGTACTACGCGCAGCCGACGCAGCAGGAACTGCTCGCGCACCTGCTCACGATCGACGACGCGCTCGACATGCCGATCATGCTGTACAACTTTCCGGCCCGCACCGGCACCGAAATCGGTGACGGGATTCTCGAGACGCTGCTCGGGCGCGAGAATTTCGTCGCGATGAAAGAGAGCACCGGCGACATCGCGCATCTGCATCACCTGTCCACGCATTTCAGCGGCCGGCTCGTGCTGAGTTGCGGCATGGACGACCAGGCGCTCGAGTTCTTCGCATGGGGCGCGCGCAGCTGGGTCGGCGGTGCGTCGAATTTCCTGCCGGAAGCACACACCGACCTGTTCGATGCGTGCGTCACGCGCGGCGATTTCGCGACCGGCCGCAAGCTGATGACGCAATTGCTGCCGGTGCTCGAACTGCTCGAGCGCAGCGGCAAGTTCATTCAGTACGTGCGTTACGGGTGCGAGCTCGCCGGTTTGCCGGTCGGAGTCGCACGCGCACCGCTTGGCGCGCTGTCGGGCGACGAGCGCGACGCGTTCGCGAAGCTCGTGAAGCCGCTGCTGCGCAACGGCCGGTAATTCATCATGCGTTCGAATCTGGAATTCGCGCGGTTTCCGGCGCCGGACGGTATGAACGGCTGGTGGGAGAGCCTGCCGCCCGCACCGGACGCGCGCACCGTCACGTCCGACGGCCGGTTCGACTGGGCCGTCGTCGGCGGCGGCATCACGGGGCTGTGCGCGGCGCGACGGCTCGCGGAGCTCGCGCCCGGCGCGTCGATCGCGCTCGTGGAGGCCGACCGGATCGGCCGCACGACTGCCGGGCGCAATTCCGGATTCTTCGTCGACCTGCCGCACGACATCAGCAGCGAAAGCTACTCGCGCAGCATCGACGAGGACCGCGCCGACGTGCGGTTCCAGCGCCATGGCATCGACTATGTGCGCGATATCGTGCGGCGCTTCGGCATCGATTGCGACTGGCGCGACGACGGCAAATTCCACGCGTCGGTCAACAGGAAGGGCGCCGCGGCGCTCGCGCATTTCGCGGACGGCCTGTCGCGCATCGGCGAAGCGTTCGAGTGGCTCGACCAGCCGGCCATCCGGACCGTGACCGGCACCGACTTCTACACGGGCGCGCTGTTCACGCCGGGCTGCAGCACGGTGCAGCCGGCCGCGCTGATGCGCGGCCTCGCGGCCACGCAGCCGGACAACGTGACGGTGTACGAGCTCAGCCCGGTCACGCGGATCGAGCCGCGCGGCGACACGCGCGCGCTGCATTTCGCCGGCGGCACCCTCGTCGCAAAGCAGGTCATCCTGTGCACGAATGCGTACGCAGCGACCTTCGGCATCCATTCGAACGGATTGCTGCCCGTCTATACGTTCGCGTCGCTCACGCGGCAGATGAATGCCGACGAAGTCGCGAAGCTCGGCGGAACGCGGTCGTGGGCGGTGATTCCGGCCGATCCGATGGGCACGACGGTGCGGCGCCTGATCACCAATCGCATTTGCGTGCGCAACCATTTCGCGTTCAGGCCGGACGTGAGGGTGTCGCCTGCGGATCTCGCGAAGGCGCGGCATCTGCATCAGCGCTCGTTCGAGCGCCGCTTCCCGATGCTCGGTGGCGTTGAACTCGAATATACGTGGGGCGGGCCGCTGTGCCTGTCCGCGAACAACGGAGCATTGTTCGGCAAGCGCGACGACGGTCTCTACGAGGCGATCGGCTGCAACGGTCTCGGGCTGAGCCGCGGATCGTCGTCCGGCAAGCTCATCGCCGAATACGCGCTCGGCGAATCGAACAGTTTCGTGCAGCAGTTGCTGAAGCAGCCGCATCCGCGGCCGCTGCCGGTTCGGCCGCTCGTCGACCTTGCCGTGTCGGCGACGATCTGGGCCAAGGAATTCTCGGCCGGTGCCGAGCTTTGATCATTGAGGAAACGACATGACGACCCATCAGGAGTGGAAGCAGAAGGCGAATGCGTTGTCGCTCGACGGCCGCGCGTTCATCGCGGGCGAGCGCAGTGCGGCGGCGTCGGGCGAGACGCTCGCGACGCTCAACCCGGCGTCGGGCAAGGTGCTCGCCGAAGTCGCGCGCTGTAACGAGCGCGACGTCGATCGCGCGGTCGCGGCTGCGCGCGAAGCATTCGAGTCGGGTGTCTGGTCGAAGTCCGCGCCCGCGCATCGCAAGGCGGTGTTGCTGCGCGTCGCGCAGCTGATCGACGAGCATGCGGAGGAACTCGCGCTGCTCGAGGCGCTGGAAGCCGGCAAGCCGATCGGCGAGTGCCTGGGGCTCGACATTCCCGAGTCGGCCGCGTGCATCCGCTGGCACGCGGAGGTGACGGACAAGCGCTACGACGCGCTGTCGCCGTCCGGCAGCGGTGTCGTCAGCATGATCACGCGCGAGCCGATCGGAGTCGTCGGCGCCGTGCTGCCGTGGAATTTCCCGGCGCTGATGCTCGCGTGGAAAATCGGCCCCGCATTGTCGGTGGGCAATAGCGTTGTCGTGAAGCCGGCCGAGCAGACGTCGCTGTCGACGCTGCGCATCGCCGATCTCGCGCGGGAAGCCGGCGTGCCGCCGGGCGTGTTCAGCGTCGTCACCGGGTTCGGTGGCGAGGCAGGCGAGGCGATCGGCCGCCATCCGGACGTCGATCTCGTCGCGTTCACCGGCTCGACCGCGACCGGCAAGCGCTTCCTGCACTACTCGGCCGATACGAACCTGAAGCGCGTCGTGCTCGAATGCGGCGGCAAGAACCCGCAGGTGATCCTGCCGGACGTCGCGAATCTCGACGCGGTCGCCGAACAGGCGGTCGCGGCCGCGTTCTGGAACATGGGCGAGAACTGCAGCGCAGGCTCGCGGATCCTCGTGCCTTCGAGCCTCAAGGCGGAACTGCTGGAGAAGGTTCGGGTGGTGCTCGGCGGCTGGAAGACCGGCGACCCGCTCGACCCGGACGTGAAGCTCGGTGCGCTGATCGAGCAGAAGCACTACGACAAGGTGCTCGGCCATATCGAGAAGGCGAAGGCGGAAGGCGCGCACGTGGTGTGCGGCGGGCAGGCAATTCTCGGCGAAACCGGCGGCTGGTTCGTCGAACCGACGATCTTCGACCAGGTGACGCCCGAGATGAGCCTCGCGCGCGACGAGGTGTTCGGGCCGGTCGTCTGCTTCATCGAGTACGACGACGTCGACGACGCGGTGCGGATCGCGAACGATACGTGCTACGGGCTCGCTGCGTCGCTCTGGACCGACAACGTGAACAGTGCGCACAAGGTCGCCGCGCGCATTCGCGCGGGGACGGTCACGGTGAACTGCTTCGGCGAAGGCGACTTGTCGACGCCGTTCGGCGGATTCAGGCAGTCGGGGTTCGGCGGTCGCGACAAATCCGTGTACGCGCACGATCAATATTGCGAACTGAAGACCACCTGGCTGAAGCTCGACTGAGCGATGCGGAGCACGCGGCATCGCAGGCTCGCACGGCCCGCGATGGCGCTTGGAGGAGTGGTTTCGGCGGCGGCGCGCTCTGCCGCCGATCGACCACGATGTCGTGCTGCCCCCTGTTGTGCGGGCATGGTCACCGGCCGATCGCCCGTGAGTGCCCCGCAGGTGGCGCGCGAAGGAAAGCGCGATCCGCACCTGGCGGCGCGACGCGACACCGCGACGGTACCGGCTGCGGTGTGCCGCGCATTGGCCAGGCGCGGAGCGGCGGTGTCTGCCGGATGTGCGTGCTGCCGCCCCTCATCGCTTCCGATAATTGCGATGTGGTGCACAATCGATCGAAAATGGCGCCATCGTGACGCCGTTTGCGCGGTCGAGCTCGCTCTTGCGAGCCGCCTGACCGATGCGCGAGCTGCAATATCGGCTAATTGAAAGGTTTGCGGCGAGACTGACTGAGGGCCACCGGCGGGACTGCCGTCGACGCGTTCGTCGGCGCAGCGTCCGACCGCTGTTTTGAGAGTGGAAGCCATGTTGAAGAAGCAATTGTTTGCCGACCGACTTCTCGCGCAGATGCCGTCGCTGCGCGCGCTGCGCTGCTTCGTGACGGCGGCGCGCTACGAGAGCTTCACTCAGGCAGCCGAGGTACTGTGCGTGACGCAGGCCGCGATCAGCCGGCAGATCAAGGAACTCGAGGATTCGCTCGACGTCTCGCTGTTCGAGCGCACGGGCAGGCATATCGCGCTGACGGATGCCGGGCGGGTCCTGTACAACGCGTCGTACCTGTCGATCATGAACATCGCCGAGGCGGCGGAGGCGGTGCGCCGGACCGACAAGCACGCGCTGATGGTCTGTGCATCGCACACGTTTTCCGCACTGTGGCTGTCGTCGCGACTGCCCGCGTTTCGCGAGCGGTTTCCGGATATCCAGCTGCACGTGATCGTCACCGAGCATTTCATGGAGCTCGACGGCCTCATCGAGCCTGACGTGATCATTACGAAGAACCCGCCGCGCGCCCCGGAGTTCGAAGCCGAACCGCTGTTCCACGACATCGTGTATCCGGTGTGCAGCCCGTCGTTTCGCGAGCGGCATTTTCATGGCCGGTCGCTGAAGCCGCTGGACCTGCTGTCGTGCCCGACGCTGAACCTGTCGATGCTCGGCCGTGCCCAGGTGTGCGAGCACGTCGACTGGCGCGTGTGGCGCAACTGGTTCCAGCAGAGCGACGGCACCGATACGCTGGCCGGGAGCAAGTATCTGGAAAGCAACGATTACCGGCTCCTCGTCGCGCAGGCCGAGGCCGGCGAGGGCACGCTGCTGGGCTGGCACCACCTCGTGCACCGGCAGATCGACGCGGGCGTGCTGGTGCGCCCGGTGCAGGATGTCCTCGTGTTTCGTGATCGCCATCATTACCTGATCACGCACCGGAATGCGCACTCGCGCCCGGAGTACCGACTGTTCCGCCAGTGGCTGCGTGACGAGGTCGCTATCATGATGCGCGGCTGGCTCGATGCCGGCGTCGAGATCGGTCGATGACACGCTGCCCCGGCCAGCGCCAATCGGCATCCGGCTTTTGGAGACCGACGGCCAGGTTTGTCTGCTGGCTTGGCGGGTTGCCTACGTTGCGCCAGCTCCACGATCACATGCTCGACGTCGGCCTGCGTGATCTCGCGTTGCTTCTTCTTGCCCGCTTGGGGTTCGTTTCGGTCGGTCCGGGTTGAGTCGCCGCGATGCGTTCTTGACGGCGCTTTGCCAATTCGGCTGTTATCACGTTGCGCCTGAAGCGCTTGCGCGACCTCCAGCACATGACTCAAGCGCTTGTGCTCCACGACTGCGCCTTGATCGATTTCGGTTAGGCGATCGTAC
>NZ_JAAGPC010000183.1:0-17183 GCF_017104595.1 Burkholderia sp. Tr-20390
CGCGCCGGCCAAGCAGCGCTGGCTGTGGGTGCTGTCCGACGGCCGCACGCGCGAGACGCCCGCGAAACCCGCGGCGGCCGATCACGTCGTGTTCGTCGACTTCGACGACGCGGCCGTGCGGATCGGGCAGGGCGCGCGGCTGGCCGCGGCGTGGGGCGCGCAGTGGGTGACGGCCGACGCACTGTGCACGGGCCGCGCCGGCTGATGGCCGGCCGGCGGTGCGCTATGATCGCCGCTTCTGCTTCAACCCATTGGAAAAACCGCCATGCAAGTACTGGTCGATGCCGACGCGTGTCCCGCCGTCATCAAGGACATGCTGTTTCGCGCCGCGCGTCGTGCCGAAATCTGCGTGACGCTGGTCGCGAACCAGTTTCTGCGCACGCCGCCGTCGCCGTTCATCAAGGCGGTGCAGGTGCCGGCCGGTTTCGACGTGGCCGATGCGCGCATCGTCGAGCTGGTGGAAGCGGGCGACCTCGTGATCACCGCCGACATTCCGCTGGCCGCCGCCGTGCTCGACAAGGGCGCGCATGCGCTCGACCCGCGCGGCAACTGGTTCAGCCGCGAGAACATCGAGGAACGCCTGTCGACGCGCGCGATGATGGATCAGTTGCGCAGCGCGGGCATCGACACGGGCGGGCCGGCGCCGTTCAGCGCACGCGACGGCAAGGCGTTTGCCGCGCAGTTCGACCGGTTCCTGGCGCAACAGGGCAAGCCTTGAGGGTGTGTCGCGGCCGCCGCGTGTCGTGATCGCCCTGCGCGGGGCGACACCTGCGCGCCATGCGCTATATCACCGAATCCGCGTTCAATCGCGCGCATCGCTGCTGCGAGGATGCAGGTTTGTCCCTACGCTGCTATCGTGGCGCAAACCACAACACAGCATAGGAGCGCACGCGTGTCACCGACTCAACTTCTCGTTCCGACCTTCTCCCAGATGCTGCGCGCGCAGTCCGCGTGGCTCGACAAGGCTGCCGCACACCGCCAGGCCGCGGGCGACGCGCCCGACGCGGCGATGTCGCTGAAGCTGGCGCCCGACATGTATCCGCTCGCGGCACAGGTGCGCTTCTCGTGCTTCCAGGCGATGGAGCCCGTCCACCGGCTGCGCGGCGAACCGCTGCCGGCCGCGCTGCTCGCCTTGCGCGAGGCGGGATGGCATGCGGATGCGCAGCCCGGCACGCTCGCCGATGCGCAGGCGATCATCGCCGGCACGCTCACGTTTCTCGGCGACCTCGCGCCGGATGCGCTCGATGGCGGTGCCGCGCGGCCGATCGCGCTCGACATGCCGAACGGGATCGCGTTCGACATGACGGGCGAACAGTACGCACGCGACTGGGCGCTGCCGCAGTTCTACTTCCACGCGATCACCGCTTACGCAATCCTGCGCCACCACGGCGTCGAACTCGGCAAGGCCGACTACGTGCCGCACATGCTCGCGTACGTCCGGCCGGGCACGATTCCGCAAGGGTGAGCAGGCAGGCGCCGGGCAACCGCGAAGCGACATGACGCGGGCACTCTTCCTCTGCAGCCGCAACCGGCTGCGCAGCCCGACGGCCGAAGCGGTGTTCGCCGCGTGGCCGGGCGTCGAAACCGACTCCGCGGGCCTCGCGCCCGATGCCGACACGCGCGTGTCCGCCGAGCAGCTCGACTGGGCCGATGTCGTATTCGTGATGGAGCGTGCGCACAAGGCGCGGCTGGCAGCGCAATTCGGTGCGCATCTGCGGGACAAGAAGATCGTGTGCCTCGATATTCCCGACCGGTACGCCTACATGCAGCCGGAACTTGTCACGTTGCTCGAACGCAAGGCCGGCCCGTTGCTGCGCGCGTGACCGGCGCGAGCGCTATCGACGTCAGCGCAGCCGGCCGCTTGCGATCGCCGAGAAACAGTCGAGACGCAGCAGCTCGATGATCTTGCGCGTCGGCACGCTCGCACGCAGCGTGTCGAGCCGGTCGACGGTGAACCACTTGCAGCGGGCGATCTCGTTGCTCGCGCGCGGCGTCAGGTGCGCCGGCACGTCGGCCACGAACACGTGATGGAGCTTCGTCAACCCGCCGAACTGCACCGCGTAGTCGAGCGCGAGCCCCTCCAGCCGCGTTTCCTCCGCAAGCTCCCGCAGTGCAGCATCGAGCGGCGTCTCGCCACGCCGGATCGTGCCGCCCGGCAGCGACCAGCGCGATGCGGTGCGGGCGACCAGCAGCACGCTGCTGCGCTGACGGCACACGATCGTGGCGCGTTCCTTGATGACGGCGAGAGTGTCCAGCCCGGTACTCATGTTCGGTCAAACAGGTGCTGAATCGTGGAGAAAATGCGTGTCGGCGGCACGTGACCCGCCAGCCGCCACCACGGCGTAGAGGCAGCCGCACCGATCTTAGCGGCCGTTCATGACAGTTCCATGCACGCCCTCGCAGGGCAAACGCCGAGTCACGCGTGCGTATAGATGCCGCTGCGCGTGGGCTTCACGTGGCGCGGCTGGCGGCGCTTGTGGACAGCCCGCCGATGGTGGGACGGCGGCGGCGTGACGTGCCGGCGCGCGGGCGCGGGCCGGGCGGTCGGTGAGGCCGACTGCGGCGCTCCCCCCGGCATCCCGGTCTGTCCTTCGCCGAAGTGGAACGTCTGGGTTTGCGCATGTCCGACGCCCAGCGTCGACGCCAGCATGAAGGCCGCCAGCAGCATCCGTTTCATGAATGATCCGTCCGATTTTTTTGAGATGAAGATTGCCCGCCAGCTTAACGAAAGGCGGGATGCCACCGCAACCGGCCCGTGTTCGGTGTCGCCCCGGCTTGCGCACGGCGGCGTCTTTCGCTTCGCCTCAGGGTGCCGCCGGGGTTGACAACGAATTTCCTGAGTGTGAATATAAATTCACATACAAGAATTATTCGTCGAATCCGGACGGTCGCGCCCAAGCGCCGGCCTGCCGGGACCGGCAGGCCGATCAACCGGAACCAGGAGCGGGACGCATGGCGGAACACGAGCAGCAGGGCGCGCTGGCGGGATTGCGCATCATCGATCTGTCGCGGGTGCTGGGTGGCCCGTATGCGACGCAGATCCTGGCCGACCACGGCGCGGAGGTGATCAAGGTCGAACCGCCGTCCGGCGACGAGACGCGCACCTGGGGCCCGCCGTTCGACGGCGATACCGCGTCGTACTTCCTCGGCGTGAACCGCAACAAGCTCGGTATCGCGCTCGACCTGACGCGACCGGCCGACCGCGAGCGGCTGCTCGGCCTGCTCGAACATGCGGACGCGATCGTCGAGAACTTCAAGATCGGCACGATGGAGCGCTGGGGGCTCGGCTTCGACGCGCTGCATGCGCGGTTTCCGCGCCTCGTCCATTGCCGCGTGTCGGGCTTCGGCGCGGACGGCCCGCTCGGCGGGCTGCCCGGCTACGACGCGGCCGTGCAGGCGCTCGCGGGGTTGATGAGCGTCAATGGCGAAGCCGGCGGCGCACCGCTGCGGGTCGGCGTGCCGATCGTCGATCTCGTCACCGGGCTGAACGCGGCGCTCGGCGTGCTGATGGCGCTGCGCGAGCGCGACACGAGCGGCCGCGGCCAGTTCGTCGAATCGACGCTGTTCGACTGCGCGCTGTCGATCCTGCATCCGCATACGCCGAACTTCTTCCATTCCGGGAAAGCACCCGTGCGCACCGGCAACGCGCATCCGAACATCACGCCGTACGACAGCTTTCCGACGGCGAGCGTCGACATCTTTCTGGCGGTCGGCAACAACGGGCAGTTCGCGGGCTTGTGCGACGTGCTCGGCACGCGCGACTGGCTCGACGATCCGCGTTTCGCGGACAACCGCGCGCGCAGCGCGAACCGCGCCGCGCTGCGCACGCTGCTCGAAACGGCGTTGGCCGGACACGACGGCGCGGCGCTCGCCGAGCAACTGATGCGGCGCGGCGTGCCATGCGCGCCGGTGCTCGGGCTCGATGCGGCGCTCGACCATCCGCATGTCGCGCATCGGCAGATGAAGGTCGAGCTGGGCCGGCATCGCGGCATCGCGTCGCCGATCAAGCTCGGCCGCACGCCGGCCAGGTACCGGCGGCCGCCGCCCGCGCTGAACGAACACGCGGCGCAGGTGTTTGCCGACGCCGACGCCGACGACCACGACACGCACCGGGATTGACCCGCATCGCGGCCGCCGGCCGTGTCGCGCGCCCGACGGCGCCGCACGGCCACTCGAACACCACGCCGGGCGACGACGCGCGCACCGGCTGAAGAGGAGACGCATCATGCTTGCATGGATCGGCGCGATCGCCATCGTCGCGCTGTTCGGCCTGATCATCACGAAGCGGCTGTCGCCGCTGGTCGCGCTGATCGTCGTGCCGGTGGCCGCGTCGCTCGCGGCCGGGTTCGGGCTTGCGACCGGCAAGTTCATCGTGCACGGCGTGCAGAACATCGGCCCGATCGCCGGGATGTTCGTTTTTGCGATTCTTTTTTTCGGAATCCTCACCGACGCCGGGATGCTCGATCCGATCATCGCGGGCGTGCTGCGCGTGATCGGCTGCCATCCGCCGCGTATCGTGATGGGCTCGGCGCTGCTCGCGCTGCTGATCCATCTCGACGGCTCGGGCGCCGTCACGTTTCTCGTCACGCTGCCCGCGATGATGCCGCTCTATACGCGGCTCGGGATGGATCGCCGCATCCTCGCGTGCGTCGCGTCGATGGCGGCCGGCGTCAATTTCCTGCCGTGGGTCGGGCCGATGCTGCGCGCATCGGCGGCGCTGCACATTCCCGGCTCCGCGATCTTCATGCCGATGATTCCGGTGCAGATCGTCGGGCTCGTGTTCGTGTTCGGCACCGCCTACGTGCTCGGCGTGCGCGAGGCGAAGCGGCTCGGGCTCGATCGTGCCGGCGCGGCGTCGCTCGCGATCGCGCCGCGGGCGCTGACCGACGACGAGCGCGCATTGCGCCGGCCGGAGCGCTTCCGGATCAATCTCGTGCTGACGCTCGTCGTGCTCGTCACGCTCGTGGCGGGCATCGTCGACCCGATGGTGATGTTCATGCTCGGCACGGTCGCCGCGCTCGTGATCAACTACCCGGACGTACAGGCCCAGCGCGAGCGGATCGACGCGCACGCCAAGGCCGCGCTGATGATGGCGAGCGTGCTGCTCGCGGCCGGCGCGTTCACCGGCATCATGTCCGGCACCGGGATGCTGAAGGCGATAGCGGATGTGGTCGTCGCGCACGTGCCGGTCGAGCATGCGCGCCACATGCCGTTCGTGCTCGGGCTGCTGTCGATGCCGCTCAGCCTGCTGTTCGACCCCGATTCGTTCTACTTCGGCGTGCTGCCGGTGCTCGCGGAAAGCGCGAAGCTGCTCGGCGTGCCGCCGATCCAGATGGCGCAGGCCGCGCTGCTCGGCCAGATGACGACGGGCTTTCCGGTGAGCCCGCTCACCCCCGCGACGTTCCTGATCGTCGGCCTGACCGGCGTCGAGCTGGCCGAGCACCAGAAATTCACGATTCCGTTCCTGTTCGCCGCCACGGTGCTGATGGTGTTCGCCGCCGTGATCGTGGGCGTGTTTCCGTTGTGAGCGCCCGGGACCTGCCGCATCGCGCCAACCCGCCGGGAGGGCGATCCCGCAAGGGGACGCGCGCCGGAGCGGAAGCCTCGACGCCGCCGGGCGTTTTCCTTCTTGAAAGCGGCGTAGCCGCTTGGCCTTTTCCAGGAGTGCATGCCATGCAGTTCGACCTGACCGATGACCAGCGCGCGATCGAAAGCGCGATCGAGAAAATCTGCGCGCGCTTCGGCGACGACTACTGGCTCGAACGCGATCGCGCGGGCGGGTTTCCGGCCGATTTCCACGCGGCGCTCGCCGAGGCCGGCTGGCTCGGCATCGCGATGGACCCGGCCCATGGCGGCGCCGGGCTCGGGATGACCGAGGCCGCGCTGATGATGCGCACGATCAGCGCCTCGGGCGCCGGCCTGTCCGGCGCGTCGGCCGTCCACATGAACATCTTCGGGCTGAACCCGGTGCAGGTGTTCGGCACCGACGCGCAGAAGGCGCGCTTCCTGCCGCCGCTGATCGCCGGTCGCGACAAGGCGTGCTTCGCGGTGACTGAACCCGATGCGGGCCTCGACACCACGCACCTGAGCACGCAGGCGCGCCGCGACGGCGACCATTACGTGCTGAGCGGGCGCAAGATCTGGATCTCGACCGCGCAGGTCGCGAACAAGATGCTGATCATCGCGCGCACGACGCCGCTCGACCAGGTCGCGAAGCCGACCGACGGGCTGAGCCTGTTCTATACCGACCTCGACCGCTCGCGCGTCGAGGTGCGCGAGATCGAGAAAATGGGCCGCAAGGCGGTCGATTCGAACATGCTGTTCATCGACAACCTGCGCGTGCCGGAAGGCGACCTGATCGGCAACGAAGGCGACGGCTTCCGCTACCTGCTGCATGGGCTGAATCCCGAGCGGATCCTGATCGCCGCGGAGGCGATCGGGCTCGGGCAGGCCGCGCTGCGCCGCGCGACGCAATACGCATGCGAGCGCGTCGTGTTCGGGCGGCCGATCGGGCAGAACCAGTCGATCCAGCATCCGCTCGCGCAGGCGTGGATGCAGCTCGAGGCCGCGTGGCTGATGGTGATGAAGGCGGCGACGCGCTACGACGCGGGGCAGTCGTGCGGCGCGGAGGCCAACGCCGCGAAATACCTCGGCGCGGAAGCCGCTTTCCAGGCCTGCCAGACGGCGGTCGCGACGCACGGCGGGATGGGCTATGCGAAGGAATACCATGTCGAGCGCTACCTGCGCGAGTGTATGATTCCGAGGCTCGCGCCCGTGAGTCCGCAACTGATCCTGTGCTACATCGCGGAGAAGGTGCTCGGGCTGCCGAAGTCGTACTGACCGGTCCGACCGGCAGCCGGCCCGGTGCGCGGTTTCCCGTTCCGATTCAAGCACTCGTCATGGACGTCAAACTCGTTGCCCGCACGCTCGACCTGTTCGAGCTGTTCGCCGCCGAACGGCGGCCGCTGCCGCTCACCGAACTCGCGCGCCTGCTCAATGTGCCGGCGTCGAGCTGCCTCGCGATGGCGCGCACGCTCGTGAGCCGCGGCTACCTGTACGAAGTGCGCAAGCGCGGCGGCTACTACCCGACACGCCGCCTGCAGACGCTCGCCGCCGCGATCGACGCGACCGACCCGGTCGTCGACATCGTCCATCCGCATCTCGTCGCGCTGCGCGACGCGAGCCGCGAGACGGCCGTGCTCGGCAAGATCCAGGGGGTGGCGGTCACGTATCTCGACGTCGTCGAGTCGGAGCAGGCGATCCGCTATACGCGCGCGCCGGGCGAACTGCGCCCGCTGCATGCGAACTCGATCGGCAAGGCGATCTTCGCGGAACTGGCCGGCGACGCGCAGCAGGCGCTCGGCGCGCAGTTGCCGTTCGAGCGCTTCACCGACGCGACGGTGGCGGATCTACCCGCGCTCGTCGCGCAAACCGCCCGGTTTCGCGAACTCGGCTGGGCCGAGAACTTCGGCGAGAGCGCGCCCGAGCTGTCGGCCATTGCGGTCGCACTGACGCTCGACGGCGACTGGTACGGGCTGTCGGTGGTCGGGCCGACCGAGCGGATTCGCCAGCATCGCGACACGCATGCGGCGCTGCTCGTCGACGCGAAGGCCAGGCTGCTGGCCGAGCACGCGCGCGACTGAAAGCGGGCAGGGTGCTACCGATCAGCGGGCCGTCCGCCGGCGATCCGGTAGCTGGTGATCGCCGTGAACGGCCCCCGATGCACGGGCCTGAAGCCTAGCGCCGGCCGCTACGCCGCATCACGACTTCACCCACACGCCGCCCGCACTCGGGTTGTCGCCTTGCGTCCACCATTTCGCGCAGTATTTCGCGCCCTGGTACATCACGCAGGTGCCGCCTGAATACGCGGTGGTTGCCGACCACGTGGGCGTGCCGCCGCCGACCACTTTCCACACGGCGGCCTGGCCGGGCACGTCGCCCTGCGTCCACCATTGCGCCTGGTACGTCGTGCCCTGGTAGGTGACCGTCGCGCCGGCCGTATAGACCTGGCCGGCCGCCCAGGGCGCGCCCGGTTGCGGCGTGCCGCCGTCCGAGCCGCCGCCGTAGTTCGGATCCTGCGTGACGCCCGTGCCCCACTTGCCGTCGAGCCGCTTGAAGATCGTCGCGAACGCGTACGGCTGCTGCGCGACGCCCGAGCAGGTCGGCGACGCATACGTGCCACCCGACGGGCACGCCTGATCGCGGCCGACCGACCAGTTGCCGAAGAAGCCGTAGCCGTTGCTGACCGCCGCGTTCAGCACGCTTTGCGCATTCGCGAGCGTGAAGGTTTCGCCTTGCACGTCGTTCACGCCGATCATCGGCGTGACGCCGACCATCTGCCAGAGCTGCGCGTTGGTCTTCGGCTGGCCGGCCGACTTGAAAGCCGTATCGAGCTGCGAGTAGAGCGCCTGCGCGGCACTGATCGCGGCCGCGCCCATGTCGAGGTTCGCGGGGCCGTAGTCCATCGCCATCACGTTCACCGCATCGAACGCGGTCTTGTTCGCGATCGCCGCGTTGACGACGTTCAGGCCGTCCTGCGTGAGCCCGGTCGGCATCGTCGGCAGCGTCAGCGTGACGTGCAGCGGCTTGCCTTTCGCCGCATAGCTCGCCTGCAGCTGCGTGACCGCCTGGAAGTTGCGTGCGACCGCGGCCGTGTCCATTTGCGACGCACCTTCGATGTCGAAGTCGACGTGCGTGAGGCCGTACGTGTCGATCACGGCCTGGTACGCGCTCGCCAGCGCGGGGACCGTCGTGCACGCCTGCATCAGCGGCGTGCCGTTCGCACCGCCGAACGACACGGCGACTTCGCCGCCTTTCGCGCGATAGCTCGCGATCGACGTCGACAGCGCGGTCAGCAGGCCGCCGCTCGCGCCGTTGCCGATCGGCTGCACGCCGCCCCATGACGGCACACAGCCGTTGCCCGCGACCACGAACGCGAGCGTGAACTGCTGGATGCCTTGCCGGACGCCGATCTGGTCGACGAGCGGCGTCGGGTAGAGCGTCACGTCGACATAGGGCGCATAGATGCCGGCGCCGTGGGACACGCTCGCCACGGCAAGCAGGCAACCCGCTGCAAGTGCGCGCGGGATGAAACGCGGCAACGCATTGTTGTTCATTGTGTTCTCCAAGTGGAAGAGGGATACGCTGGCCCGCGTATCGCCGCCGGTCGGGCGACCGGGCAGGCCCGGCCGACGGCGTGCCCATCTTGGAGGATTCGCGTCGAATAGTGAATAGTCAGGAGTTCTTTTTGTTATTTGATTCCCGATACGTAACGATCTTGCCGATTCGACACAGTTCCGGCATGCGTGACGCGGGTGATTTTTCCGATCGACCGGGTGAGGCCCGACGCGTGTCGCTCGTCGCGCTTCAAGCCGATGGCGGCTGGACGAGCGAGCGCGCCAGTGCGACGAAGCGCTCGACGCACGCCGACGCGAACGGCTCGTTCCACGACACGATCTGCTCGACCGCGCGCGTGCCGGCGAGCGGCACGTAGACGACGCCCGGACGCTGCAGCGTGGCCGTGAAACCCGGCACGATCGCGATGCCGCGCTCGGCGGCCACCAGCGACACGAGCGTCGTGATCTGTGCGGCGGTCGCGCCGATCCGCGGCGTGAATCCGGCTTGCGCGCACAGGTCGTCCAGTGCCGCGGTCAATGCCGAGCCGTAACCGGGCGGAAAGGTGACGAAGGTTGCGTGCGCAAGCGCCGCGACGTCGACGCTCGCACGGCTCGCGAGCGGATCGCCGGCCGGCACGGCCGCGACGAGCGGTTCGCGCGACACGACCAGAGACGCCACCGGCACGCCGGGCGCACCGTGCCACGCCCAGCCGAAACCGATGTCCATCGTGCCGTCCGCGATCTGCTGGCGCTGGCTCGCGGTCGCCGCCTCGCGAAACGCCAGCTCGACGTCGGGCATCGTCCGGCTCGCGACGCGGATCACGTCCGGGAACGTGTCGGACATCGGAATCGAGCTCGCATAGCCGATCACGATCCGCCCGGCGATGCCCTGCGCGATCTTGCGCGCGCTCGCCTCGGCCTCGGCGGCTGCGCTGACGACGTGGCGTGCATGGTCGAGGAACGCGGCGCCTTCCGGCGTCAGCCGCACCGCACGCGTCGAACGCTCGAACAGCCGGACGCCGAGCTCGCTTTCGAGTGCAGCGATATGGCGCGTCAGCGGCGGCTGCGCGACCCGCAGGCGCAACGCCGCGCGGCCGAAGTGCAGTTCGTCGGCGACGACCACGAAATAGCGGAGGCGGCGCAGGTCGAGCATTGTTGTCGTTCCGGTATCAATCGCGATGAAAACGGTATTGGCGTGCACGCGGCGCGCTCGTCAGACTGTCGGTATCGACACTAGGCCGCTCCGATGAACGACAGGACCACGCGCATCGCGTTCTTTCTCTGCGGCTTCGCCGCGTTTCTCAATCTGTATTCGACGCAGGGCATCCTGCACGAACTCGCGGCCACCTTCGGTGTCAGCGCGGAGCGCGCGGGGCAGGGCGTGAGCGCCACCACGACGGCCGTCGCCATTATCGCGCCGTTCGTCGGTGCGCTGGCCGCGCGCATCGAGCGGCGCGTCGCGATCTCGCTCGCGGCGGTGGCCGTCGCGCTGCCGGTCGTGTGGTCCGCGCATGCGGGCAGTTTCGTGTCGTTCCTCGGCGCGCGCTTTGCAGCCGGTCTCGTCATGCCCTTCATTTTCGCGCTGTCGATCGCCTATATCGCCGAGCGTTTCGATCGCGGCACCTCCGCCGAGATCAGCGCGCTGTTCGTCGCCGGCACGACGCTCGGCGGTTTCGCCGGCCGCTTCGCGACCAACCTGATGACGTCGATCTGGGGCTGGCGGCATGCGCTCGACGTCGTCGCGGCACTGTGTCTCGTCACGGGCGTCGCGATCTACGCGAGCCTGCCGGCGTCCGGCGCGATCGCGCGGCGCGTCGAGCGCGAGGCGGATAGCGGCGCGGGGCCGTCCTGGCGCATCGTCACGCGCGGCCCGCTGCTTGCATCGTTCGCGATCGGCGCATGCGTGCTCGCGTCGCAGGTCGCGACGTTCACGTTCGTCGGCCTGCGCCTGGCCCGCGCGCCGTTCGGCTTCGGCACGGTCGGGATCGGCGCGATCTATGCGGTGTTTCTGGTGGCGGTGGTCGTGACGCCGCTGGCAGGACGCCTCGCGCGGCATCGCGGCCCGCGCGCGCCGGGGCTTGCCGCGGCCGCGCTCGCGATCGGCGGGGCGCTGCTCACGCTGTCCGACCACGTGCCGGTGATCCTGGCCGGCCTCGCGCTCAGCTCGACCGCCGTGTTCGTCGAACAGGCGTCGGCCAATACGTTCATCTCGCAGGCGGCGTCGAGCGCGCGCTCGACGGCGATCGGCATCTACCTGTCCTGCTATTACTTCGGCGGCAGCCTCGGCTCGATCCTGCCGGTGCCCGGCTGGCATCGGTGGGGATGGGCCGGCTGCGTCGCGTTCGTGGTCGCGGCGCAGGCCATCGTCGGCGTGCTCGTGTACCGGTTCTGGCGCGCCGACGGCGCAGCCGGCCCCGCGCAGGCCGACGCACGCGGCGTCACACCGTCGCGCTGACCGGCTTCAGCGATACCAGCGCGGCGTATAGACCCACTCGCGTGTATTGCCGATGGCGAAGCGCCGCGTCGTCGACGAGCCGACGATCACCATCGTGCGCATGTCGACCTGGTCGCTGCGCAATGCGCCGAGCGTCGTCGTCGTGAGCGTCGCGCCCGGCCGGCCGATGTCGCGGCCGAGCACGACCACCGTCTCGGCGCTGCGGTGCGCACGCACTGCATCGAGCGCACGATCGAGCTGCCACGGCCGTGCACGCGAGATCGGGTTGTAGAACGCCATCACCAGATCGGCCTGCGCCGCGTGCCGCAGGCGCGTCTCGATCACGTCCCACGGCTTCAGGTTGTCCGACAGCGAAATCGCGCAGAAGTCGTGACCGAGCGGCGCACCGGCCTGCGCGGCCGTCGCAAGCGACGCCGAGATGCCGGGTTCCACGCGCAGGTCGACCGCGGCCCAGTGCGGATCGCGCGCTTCGTCGAGCGCTTCGAGCACGGCCGCGGCCATCGCGAACACGCCCGGGTCGCCCGACGACACGACCGCGACGCGCCGGCCTTCGGCCGCAAGCTCGAACGCATGGCGGGCGCGCTGCATTTCCTCGCGATTGTCGGTGCCGTGCACGCGCTGGTCGTCGCGGAACGGGCCGGCCATGTTCACGTAGGTCGTGTAGCCGAGGATGTCGGTCGCGTCCGCGAGCGCGGCGCGCGCGGCCGGCGTGAGCCACTCGGCACCGCCCGGGCCGAGGCCGAGCACCGTCAGCCGGCCGCGTGCATGGCCGAGCGTGGCGGGATCGACCGGATGCGACGCGACCGCGCATGCGATGCCGTCCGTCGTGGCGCGCAGCGTGTGCGCGACGCGCAACGCACGGCCGAGCAGGGTGGCCGCATCATCTGTCGCGTCAGCGTCAGCGTCGGTATCGGTATCAACGAAGCGCAGCGGCACGTCGAGCGTATGCGCCGCTTCTTCCAGCACGGCATCACCGATTGCCGATGCGGGCGCCACGATGGCCGCGAGCGCCAGTCGTGCGAGACCTTGCGAATCGAGTGCTGCATCAATGCGTGCGGCAAGCGCTTCATCCGCGTGGATAGCCTGCGCATCGATGCCGACCACCACGCTGCGTGGATGAATCACCAGTTCGTCGCGCGACCCGCGCCATGCGTCGGGGGTCACGCGGATCGCATGCGCGGCGGCTTCGTCGCGCGGCAGCGCGACATCGTCGAGCCACGGCGCCGCGCCGTCGATGCGCGTCGACGCGCCCGCGAGCAGATCGGACACGAAGCGCTTGCCCTGGCCGAGATCGGCGAGCGCATAGCCTTCCGGCGGATTGAGCACGCACGCGCCGAAACGCAGTTCGCCGCTCGTCGTGATCGCCGGCGCAACGCCGACGCATGCGGCGATTTCCCGCGCGATCACGTTGACGCCCGTCAGCCCGCCGAGCAGCGGCACGACCGCCGAGCCGTCTTCCGCCACCGCGAGCACGGGCGGCTCGACGCCCTTGTCGGCGAGCGCGGCGGCAATGCAGCGGATCACGATGCCGGCCGCGCACAGCGCGACGATCGGCAGCCCGCGCGCATAGAGTTCACGCAGATGCGCGCCGAGATCGTCGAACGGCACGTCGGCCGCGACGCGCGACGCAAGGCCATGCACGCGCGCGCCCGGATAGCGCGCCTGGATGCGCCGCGCGGTATCGAGCGCGCCCGCGCCGAGAATCACGATCGCGGGCGGAGTCGTCATCCTTGCCATTTTTCCCCCGGCACGACGAGCAGCGAGAAATACGGCGACGCCATCGGATCGACTTCGTCGAGCGGCACGATGCGCTGGCTCGCCATCGTCGCGCGCTCGACATACAGCGCGCGCTTCGCGAGCCCCAGCTCGTCGAGCACGCGCCGCACCTTGTCGAAATTGCGCCCGAGCTTCATCACGACGGCCGCGTCGGCCCGCGCGAGCCGCTCGCGCAGTTCGTGCTCGGGCAGCACGCCCGACAGCACCGACAGGCTCTGGTTGCGGTAGACGAGCGGTTGGCCGAGCACCGCGGTGCCCCCGAGCATCGCGCACACGCCCGGAATCACCTCGGTGTCGTAGCGCGGCGCGAGGCGGTCGTGCAGGTACATGTACGAGCCGTAGAAGAACGGGTCGCCTTCGCAAATCACCGCGACGTCGCGCCCCGCGTCGAGGTGCGCGGCAACGATCTCGGCGGCCGTGTCGTAGAAGTCGGCGATCACCGTCTCGTAGCACAGCGGCGGCGGCAAGGCCTCGGTCGTCACCGGATAGACGAGCGGCAGCTGCGTCTGCGCGTCCTGGAGGTGCGCTTCGACGATGCCATACGCATTGCCTTTCTTGCCCTTCGCGACGAAATACGCGACCACCGGCGCGGCCTGCAGCACGCGCAGCGCCTTGATCGTCATCAGTTCGGGATCGCCGGGGCCGACACCGACCCCGAACAGGCGTCCGCGCGCGGTCGTCATTCGACCTCCGTCGCGAGTGCGTTGACCGCCGCCGCCGCCATCGCGCTGCCGCCGCGCCGGCCGAGCAGGGCGACGTACGGCACGCCGCGGCTGTCGGCGTCGAGCAGCGCCTTCGATTCGGCCGCGCCGATGAAGCCGACCGGGAACCCGAGGATCAGCGCGGGGCGCGGCGCGCCGGCGTCGATCATGTCGAGCAGATGGAACAGCGCGGTCGGCGCATTGCCGATCACGACGACGCTGCCCGCGAGATGCGGACGCCACAGCTCGAGCGCGGCGGCCGAACGCGTGTTGCCGAGATGCCGCGCGAGATCGGGCACCTCGGGCTCGCCGAGCGTGCAGATCACGCGGTTGTCGGCAGGCAGCCGCGCACGCGTAATGCCTTCGGCGACCATCCGCGCATCGCACAGGATCGGCGCGCCGGCGGCGAGCGCCGTGCGGCCCGCCGTGCCGGCGCCGGCCGAGAAGCGCAGGTCGTAGACGACGTCGACCATCCCGCACGCATGGATCACGCGCACCGCGAGTTTCTCGAGGTCGGGCGGAACCTGCGACAGGTCGGCCTCGGCGCGGATCGTCGCGAACGACTGGCGGTAGATTTCCTGCCCGTCGCGAATGTAGTCAAGCATCGGTGGTGTCCTGGCTGTGCCGCGCGCCCGTCAGTCGGGCCGCGGCCTGGTCAATCGTCAGATGGCGCGCGAGCGGGGCGCCAAGGCCCGCGGCGGCGTCGCGCCGGTAAAGGTCGTAGTGCGCGGGCGCAACCGCGACGAGCGTGTGCGTCGCGGGATGCGGCAGCGCGCAGTGGCGTTCGCAGCCGGTCAGGTGCACGTCGACTGCATGGCCGATGCGGGCGGCGAGCGCGCGTGCGTCGTGCTTCGTGTCGGCGCGCGCTTTCGCGCAGCCCGCGCTGCCGGTGCACGCGACGAGCATCGCCAGCGGATCGGACGACGCGCGGACGAGGCCGAGCGACGCGAGCACATCGAGCGTGGCCGGTGCGCGTTCGCGCGATATGTCATGCAGGAACACGCCTTGCCATGGCGTCATCGACAGCGTGCCGTCGCCGTCGCTTTCGGCCAGCGCCGCGAGCCGTTCCAGTTGGGTGGCATCGAGCCGGCCGAGCACGAATTGCGCGCCGACGTTGCAGCGCGTCGCATCGAGCGACGGGCGCACGCCGAAACGCAGCGTCGGGTCGGTGCACGTGCGGCGCCAGCCGGCAAGCGCCGGATCGGCTACAAGCGGGAAGGGCAGGTAGTGCTGCGCGCGTTCGAGCAGCGCGCGTTCGCCGCATGTTGCGAGCAGCGCGCGCATCCGCGTGACGTCGGCCGGTGCGAGATCGAGAAACGCGAGCAGCAGCGCGCGGACCAGCGCAGCAGCTTGACCGGGCGCGACATCGACAGAAGCGGGTGGGTCATCGTGCGCGACCGGCGGACAACCGGCCAGCCCGGCCGCGACGCGCACCGCGCCGTCGCCGCGACGCCAGGCGGCCAGCCAGATGTCGTGAGGATGATCGAGCGCCGCAACCAATTCGCCGCCGTCGAGCTGGATCGAGAATTTCGGCGACAGCTCGCCGCGACGCGGCTCGCGCGCCAGCATGTCGAAGAGCGGCGCGGCGAGCGCGCGGCTGTCGACGAGCGCGGCAGGGTCGTGGCCGGCGAGCGGGCTGAGCAGCACGTTGCGCACGTCGTCGCTCGCGGCGAGCGCGGCTGCATCGACGTCTGCATTCGAGGTGGCGTCGACGGGCGGGCCGAGACCCGCTTCGAGCAACGCACGCGTCAGCGCGTCGGCCGCGCCGTCGCGAATGCCGCGCAGCTGGAGATTCGCGCGATTGGTCGCGTCGATCGTGCCGGAGCCGAAGGCGCGCGCGGCCGCGGCGATCGCACGCGCCTGGCGCGCATCGAGCCGGCCGCCCGGCAGCTTGATCCGGCACAGCCCGCCGTCGGCGGCCGCGACCACGCGCACGAGCCCCGGACAGGCCGACGGGCGCACGACGGGCGACGCAGGAATCGAAACGGGGGCGGAACTCAACGGGGTACCGGGACAGTGTCGGGCCGCGGCCAACGCATCGGTACACCCCGCCCGACGCCGACTGGCACGCACGCACTTTCTGGCCGGCAGGTCTCCTGGCTGACAGGTCGGCGCCGGCTCCCGGCCTTCCCGGTGGAACCAGTGGCATGAGGGGGAGATCGGCTCGCTGTCTACAGTTGCGGGGGCAGCCACAGCGGCGCGTGGCGCGCCCTGTGTTCCCTCTTCGGCCCCGAAGGGCACCGGCGAACGAACGGCCGTAGGATACCCGATTTTCGAGACGATCCGGCATTGTCGATATGCCGCGCAACCGCGTCACAGCGCGGTCGCAGCCGGTTTGGCGCTATCTCGCAAATGGTACGATTGGCGGCTCGACACCCGATCGGCGACCGCCGGCATCCGCGATGAAACTCGGCAGGACGGAGCTGTTCGGCATGGGCATCGCGCTGGGCCTGCTGGCCATCCCGGCCTGGATGCTGCTCGCGTGCATACTGATCCCGCTTGCGCCGTCGGCCGAGTGGCCGAAGAATGTCGGGCTCGCCGGCCTCGGCGTGCCGATCGCGGCGGGCGGCACGTTCCTGTACCGGAAAACCGACGCACGCTCGCTCATGTGGCTGCTGCTAGGCTGGCTGCTGATCGCGTCGATCGGCGGGATGGTTCTGGCCTTGCTGACGTTTGTCGTCGGCGTGCCGCTCGGCTGACGTCGTGGCCGTATCGCACCGGCGGGCGGGCGACGCACACGGCACATGAACGAATCAACGCGCGATGGCCCAGCCGCCGCGCATCGCAACACACGGTAGGAAATCGAACGATGGGGAAGGGTGCATGACGGCGTGGCTGACGGTAGTGGGCATCGGCGACGACGGTTACGCGGGGCTCGGACGCAGTGCGCGTCGCGCGCTGCTCGACGCGACGCTCGTCGTTGGCGCGAAGCGGCATCTCGACATGCTGCCCGCGCGGCTGCCGGCCGCGCGCGAAGCGTGGCCGTCGCCGTTCGACCTCGCGGGCGTGCTGGCGCGGCGCGCGTCGCCCGTCTGCGTGCTCGCGAGCGGCGACCCGATGCTGTTCGGCGTCGGCGCCACGCTCGCGCGCCAGCTTTCCCCCGACGAATGGCGCGTACTGCCCGCGCCGTCGTCG
>NZ_JAAGPC010000184.1:0-17137 GCF_017104595.1 Burkholderia sp. Tr-20390
CCTCGCCATCGGCTCAGGCCGGCACGCCGAACAGGCGCTGACGGATGCGGTACAGCGGCTCGAACAGCCATTCGAGCAGGCTGCGCCGCTCCAGCACGATGTCGGCCTTCAGCATCATCCCGGCGCGCAGCGACAGCGGCCGCCCTTCGAATGCCGGCGTGCGGTCGGCCAGCTCGACCCAGGTCTTGAAGTAGGTCTGCGGCGCGGCGGCATCGCCCGGCAGGTTCAGCTCCTTCGCGGAAAACGCGACCGGCGAGATCGACAGCACCTTGCCGCGATACGTGCCGAACTTCTCGACCGGATAGCTGGCGTACGCCACCTTCACTTCCTGCCCCTTCTTCACGAAGCCGGCCTTCGACGACGGAATGTAGACCTCGGCGATCAGCCCGTCGGCCTTCGCGGGCAGGATCTCGACGACGCGCGTGCCCGGCGGGTCGATCACGCCGCCCTGCACGACGTCGAGCCGCACGATCTGCCCGTCGGCCGGCGCGTACAGCACCTGGTTCACGTTCTCGTCGATGTTGTATTCCTTCGCGTTCAGCTCCTCCTGCTTGATCTTCAGTTCCGCGTTCGCGCCGTCGTACTTGCTCTGCATCGTGTCGAGGTCGCCGCGCAGCTTCATCGCATTCTTCGCGAGTTCGGCGCGGCGCAGCAGCAGGTCCTGGTACGCCTGCCCGGCCTGCAGGTACTGCGTGTTGACCTGGTTGTACTGCTCGAGCGTCACGACCTGCTCGTCGAGCAGTTGCTTCACGCGCGCGCGCCGTTCGCCGTACTCGTCGACGATGCGCTTTTGGTCCTGAATCTGCCGGTCGATCAGCCCGCGGCTTTCACCCTGCGCGGCGATCTGCTGGTTGATCTGCTGCACCGACGACTTGTATTCGAGCCGCGCCGCGTCGATCTGCTGCGTGACCTCGACGCGCTGCCGGTCGAGCGCCGCGCGCAGCCCCTGCACGTTGTTCGCCTGGCTCACGAAGCTCGTGTCGCGCGTCACCGCGAGCAGCCGCTGGCCGGCCTTCACGTGCTGGTCCTTGCCGACGTAGACGTCGCGCACGGCCCAGCCCGGCGGCGCGCTGACGCCGATCAGCCCCGAGCG
Source organism: Burkholderia sp. Tr-20390 (assembly GCF_017104595.1). Lineage (NCBI taxonomy): Bacteria > Pseudomonadati > Pseudomonadota > Betaproteobacteria > Burkholderiales > Burkholderiaceae > Burkholderia > Burkholderia sp. Tr-20390. The sequence goes on from NZ_JAAGPC010000184.1 coordinate 1,094, forward strand.
CGGCGTCAGCATCCCCGACACGCTCTCGGTGTTCGCATAGCTCAGTTCGACGAGCGCGGTCACGAACATCGCGAACATCGCAAGCGACAGGTAGCAGAAGAACCGCATCGACACCGGCACGTCGACGACGCCGTGGATCACGGTGCCGAAGGTCGTGCCGCGCGCGAGCTTGCGCGACGGCTTCTGTTCTCGAAGGGCGGAATTCCAGGTCGGCATGGGGCGGGCTCGTCAGGAGCGACGCCGCGCGGCCGCATCGAGCAGCGGCGCCGGCATCAGGTAAGGCGTGAAGTGTTCCCAGAAATGCCACTGCTCGGGCTGGCGCACGAGCGCCTGCTCGAGCCGGTCGACGATGCGCTGGTGCGTCGCGCGCACGGGCGACGCGTCGTCGTCCGCGCCGAGCATCGGCGCGAGCGGGCTGGCCGCGAGCTCGGTGAAATGCACCGCGCAGCGATCGCGGAACGGCACGCCGGTCGCATACGAGACGAGCAGCGGAATCCCCTGCTCGACCGCGAGCTTCACGCCGCCGCCGGCCATCCGCACCCAGCGGCCGCCGAGCCGGCAGCGGTTGGTCTTGCCGAACTTGCCGTGCAGGTCGGAGAACAGCAGGAATACCGGCGCCTCGCGCCGCAGGCTCGTGATCAGCCGGCGCAGATGCACGCGCTCCTCGATGTCGATGAACTCGACTTCGCCGGCACCGTATTCGGCGACGAGGCGCAGTGCATCGTCGAAGAACGCGCCGGGCGCATCGCGGTGCAGGATCACCATCAGCTTGCGGTCGTCGGGAATCATGAAGCGCAGCTTCGTGACGAACAGCATCAGGTTGCCGAAGTGCAGCCCCGCGAGCATCAGCGGGCCGCCGCGCGTGAGCGCCGCCTGCAGTTGCGCGTCGCCTTCGCACACCATCCCGTCGATCATCGACTTCATCGATTCGAGGCTGTGCGACCGCAGCTTGAGCCCCGCGAACTCCGCTTCGAACAGCTCGCGCACGATCGCCGCCGACACTTCCCGCACGCGCCGCGGATCGTCGTTCAGGTGCGCGCCCAGCATGAACGCGACAGCGCGCTCGATCGACTCGCGAATGCACGGAAAGCAGCGCAGGCATGCGCCCGAGCACCAGCGCATCAGCCGCAGCCCACGCGCGGGCGACGTGCGCAGCGCGACGGCGCGCACCGCGCGCCGCACCAGGAACGCATACGAGAACGGATTGAGCAGAAAGAGTCGTCCGAGCATCACCGCGTCTCCTCGGCCGAACGCCACGCGTCGGTCACATCGGTCAATACGCCGTCCTGCATCTCGTAGATCCGGTCGACCCGCGACAGGATCGACGCGTCGTGCGTGACGAGCACGATCGTGCACGGCAGCGTCAGCACGTTGCGGCAGATCTCGTGGGTCGTCGCCTGGTCGAGGTTCGACGAAAATTCGTCGAGGATCAGCAGGCGCGGCTCGCAATACAGCGCGCGTGCGATCAGGAGCCGCTGCATCTGGCCGGCCGACAGGAATTTCTGCGTGTCGCCGAGCGGCGTGTCGTAGCGATGGTCGAGCCGCTCGATCTCGTCGTGAATGCACGCGAGCTTCGCCGCATCGAACATCGCGCCGATCCGCGGCGCGGGCGCGAAGTTCGTGATGTTGTCGCGGATCGTCCCGCGAAACAGCTGGTCGGACTGCGTGACGGCCGCGAGATGCTTGCGGTACTGCCGCAGGTTCACTTCCGCGAGATCCACACCGCCGACGAACAGCGTGCCAGGCTCGGGCCGCACGAGCCCGCAGATCAGGTTCAGCAGCGTCGTCTTGCCGCTGCCTGTGCGGCCGACGATCGCGATCTTGCCGCCCGCCGGCACGTCGAGCGCGATGTCGCGCAGGATCGGGCGGTTGCCGCCCTTCGGCGTGTACGACAGCGCGCGGATCGCCAGCGTGCCGTCGAAACCGTCGATCGGCCGCACGACCGCGTCGTGCGCGGGCTCCTCCGTCTCGGTCTGCAGCACGTCCGCGACGCGATCCATGTGCACCTGCAGCACCTTGCGGCGCACGTAGAGCTGGATCGAGTCGATGAACTTGTCGGCGAACAGGTTCTTGTACTGGATGAACGCGTAGATCACGCCGATCGTGCTCTGCCCATGCATCACGAGCCACGCGCCGTACGTGACGATCACGAGCTGCTCGACGTGCACGATCCCTTTCGAGATCGCGTCGAACAGCAGCTGCAGCCGCTCCTGCTGGCGCATCGCCTGCAGCTTCTGCGTGAACGCGTTCACCCACAGGCTGCTGCGCGCGGTCTCGGCCGACAGCAGCTTGATCGAGTGCGCGGAGCGGATGTTCTCGATCAGCAGCGCATCGGCTTCGGCGCCGCGCGTGAGGATCTGCGACATCGCGTCCTGCAGTTGCGGCTGGATCGCGAGCCGGCTCAGCGCGAACAGCACCATCCCCGCGAGACTGATGCCGGCCAGCACCGGGCTGTAGTACAGCATCAGCACGAGCGTCAACGTGCAGGTGACGATATTGAGCAGCCCGCCGACGAGCCCGTCGACGAGAAAGCGCCCGACCTCCGACACCGACGACACGCGCGAGATCGAATCGCCGGTGTTGTGGAACAGGAAATAGCCGATCGGCAGCCGCGCGAGATGCCCGACCATGTTCGCCGACAACTGCTGCGACACGATGTTGCGCAGGTAGCTCTTGATGTTGCCGACGAGGTTCGCGTACAGCGTGTCGAACAGGAACACGATCGCGAACAGGATCGTCAGCAGGTACAGGATGTCGACGTCGGTCTTCTTCAGCGCCTCGTCGATCGTCAGCTGTACGTACGACGGGCCGAGCAGCAGCAGGAGCTGCGCGGCGACGCCGCCCGCGATGCCGATCGCGAGGCTCTTGCGAATGCCGGTCAGCCCTTCGAGGTAGTCGCGCAGCCGGATCCGGTCGGCCTGCCCCGCCCGCGTGAAGCCAATGTCCGGATTCAGTTCGAGCGCATAGCCGGTGATGTGCGTAAGCGCCTGCGCGAGCGGCAGCTTCGTCTCGCCGAGCGCGGGATCGACGATGTGCACGCTGCCGTAGCCGACCTTCGTCAGCACGACATAGTGGTTCATCCCCCAGTGCAGGATGCACGGCGTCTTGAGCGCGTCGAGTTCGCCCGCGTCGAACTGCAGCCCGCGTGCGCGCAGGCCGAGATCGTTCGCGATCTCCATCAGGTCGAAGAACGACAGCCCGGAATCGATCCGCACCGGATAGCGGTTGCGCAGCGTGCGCAACGTGGTTTCGCGCCCGTGCCACGACGCGATCATCGCGAGGCAGGCCAGGCCGCACTCCGTCACCTCGTCCTGCAGGACCGGACGGACTTTACGCGTATTGAAGAGCATGGTCGGGCACCCGGGGCGCGACGACGCGCCGCCCGGGCCTGCCGCTAGCGGGCCCGTGGCGGGTCGTGCGCGATACGCATGGGCGCAGCCGGCACGCTGCCGGCTGCGACGGAAGATCGGTGTTACCGGCTGCTGGGCAGGCCGCTCAGCGCGACGAGCCGAGCGACATCCGGAACTGTTCGACGGCGCGGGTCTGGTACTGGGTCATCAGGCCCTGGAGCGTGGTCCCGATCGACTGGTTGACGAGATCGACCGTATAGGCGGCCGAATTGGAGTAAAGCGACGCGCCGCCGCGAATCTGGCGGGCCTGTTCTTCCGTGATGTCTCGCATTTGTTGTGGCCTTTATATTATCGGAATGCCCGCCACCGTCAGCCAATTGCAATCTCAATGGCCGTTAACTTTATTACGGGGATAATCCAGCACTCCTGCCTCCTGATAATCGCCCGAACCGAAAATAATGCATTCCGGATTCGCTTTATTTCCACTGCGGCGATCGATTCTTTTCCTTCTGTTTCGCAGTATTTCGCGCGGGGGGCGCCTCCCCGCGCACGGCGGTTACTTGCCGGTGTTATTGAACGTCTTCGGGTTCTGCAGGTAATTGCCGAGGCTCGGCAGGAACTGGCCGAGCGCGGTCACCACCGGCGCGGCGTCAACAGCGAGGCTACCCAGCGAGCTGATCGCACCGCCGCCATGCACATTCCTGACCTGTTCCGTCGTCATGACCTTCATCATTCTCTCCTCGTAAAAAATAAAGATGACGCAAAGAACCTTCATTGAAAGACAAACGGCTTTTAATCCCTAGCGACTTGTTAATCTAATAATCACTGCGATTACGAGCCGAAATCAGGCTATCATGCGAGCGCATCGGAATTCAATGGAGGACACACTCTTACAGTGGTGTTTTCCGATGCACCACGATTGGCAGGCATTCACGCTGTTTGAATTTCAATTTCAATACGTTTAAATCCCGCCGCAATGGGTTGCGGCACGGGCAGGAGACGGAGACGGCCATGTTTGAAACGAGGCGCGCGAATCGCGGATCGGCAACGCGGAATGCGGGTAATTCCCTATCAAGATTTTCGACTAGGTGGAATCCCCGACTTGCAACCGTGACATTGTTCGCTGTAATGATGGCCGGCGTGTCCGCGAACGCGCATGCGTTCTGCCTCGACACCGCGTTCCAGTACGCGGTCGTGCATGATCCGCGCTACCTGCAGGCGCGCAGCGAATACGACGCGGCCCGCCAGAAATTCCCGGAAGCGCGCGCCCAGATGCTGCCGCAGGCCGCCGCGCAACTCGAATGGGGACGCTACGGGACGCACGCGAACCTGTTCGGCATCGACGTCAGCGGATCGAGCAATGCCGCATACGGTTCCGCGCAGGTCACGCAGGCGCTGTTCAACGTGCCCTACCTGTACGACATGCGGCGCGCGACCGAGTACGAGGAATCGGCGAAACAGAAGCTCGAGGTGGCGCGGCAGGACCTGATCCTGCGCGTCGCGAACGCGTGCTTCGACCTGCTGAGCGCGCGCGAAAAACTGCAGTCGGCCGACGACGAGGTAAACGCGCTCACCCGGCTCGAAAGCGATACGCGACGCATGGCGCAGCTCGGGATGAAGACGATCGGCGATACGGCGGAGATCGAGGCGCGCCGCAGCCTCGCGGAATCCGACGAAGCCCTCGCGCAAACCGACGTCGATGCACGCCGTGCGCGCTACGAGACACTGCTCGGTTCGACGATCGATTTCTCGCGCTGGCCGCGGCTCGCGATGCGCGGGTCGTCGCCGCGGATTCCGTCGGGCGAATACGCACCGCAGGACAACCCCGCGTACCGGCAGGCGTATCGCGACGTCCAGGTCGCGCGGCTCGCCGCGAAGCGCGTCAGCGCCGAGCACTTGCCGACCGTCGACCTGTTCGCGTCGTATTCGCGCGGGCTCAACCCGAACCTGCGCGGGCTCACCGACCGCTCCGACTTCCATCAAAGCGCGGTCGGCGTGCAGGTGACGATTCCGATCTTCTCCGGCGGCAGCGTGTACTACCGGCAGGTGGAAGCCGAACACGTGACCGAGCAATACCGCAACCGGCTGCGCGAGGTCGAGGAGCAACTGGGCACCGATCATCGCGAGGCGCTGTCCGCGCTCGAATCGGTCGGCAAGCGCATCCGCGCGCTGCAGCAGTCGCTGCAGGCCGCGCGGCTCGCGTACGATTCGTCGATGAAGGCGCATCAGGTCGGCTACAGCACGACGTACGAAACGCTGAATCTGCGCCGTGATATCTCGGGCATCCGGCAGAAGCTGTTCGACAGCTATCTCGATGCGCTGAAGCTGCAGCTGAAGCTGAAAAGCGTGCTGGGTACGCTCGACGAACAGTCGCTGATCGCGGTGGACAGCTTCCTCGAAAGCAACGCGGCGGGACGCACGCGCGAGGAGTGACGACCGTGGCGCGTATCTGGCACTGTGCGCGCCGCTTCGCCTTCATACGATAGCGTGTCGGTGTCTCCCTCACACATCAACCATCGAACGCAGTGCCGACGGATCCATACGTATGACAGTCAATCCATTGAAGATCCGTTCCATTTGTCTGTTCGACCAGCCATGGCACAACGGTCTGCGCCTTCGCGTGGATGTCGTGAAACAGAATGACACCATGACGCCAAAGAAGCATCAGGGTCAACACTCGCTGCTTGACCTGATCGGCATTCACCTTGTTGCTCCAGTCTTGCGAATCGATGTTCCACAGCGCCACACGCAAGCCCCGAGCATCAAAGAATGCACCGCTGTCGGCGCGACGCTGTCCAAACGGAGGCCGAAACAATGGTACATAGCTGGAAGGCATGCTGCTTCTGACCAAACCAATGCCGCGCACAACAGAGTCCTGCCATTGCTGCCAGGCGCTGTGCGACTTGTGTTGCCAGCCATGCGAGCCCACACACATACCTTGGTAGGTGCGGGAGAGTTCCCCAGGCGCGTCTTGCTGCAGTCGCGACTGCAACTGCTCACCCAGCACAAAAAAGGTTGCGCTGAGATGTAGTTTGCGCAGCGTGTCCAGCAACTTGTCGGTGTTGCCGCCAATGCGAGTGGGACCGTCGTCAAAAGTGAGCAGGAAGTGCCGATCGGCCAATTCGTCACCGCTCAGTTCGCTCGTCGAATAGGTCGCCACTTCGCTGCTGGTACGCGGGAACAGTGACGCGAGACGCAGCAATTCGTCCAGATAGGTACGGTGAAACCGCTGAGACGCCGCGAACCACGCGGCGTAGCGGTCGCTGGGGGGACGCACAAAATCCGCCGCCGCCTTCATGAACCCATCCGCGTCGAGCGGCCCCAAGCAGAAGGGTTCGTCCCGGAGACAATGAGCAGATGCCCGTGTGTAGTTCGCTGCAAGACGGCGCCAGTAAATTGTGCGCGCACGGTCGACCGCGTCCCGGTCGAGTTGTTTGAGCTTGAGCCGATCGCGAAGCGTGTTGTCGCTGTCATGCTCGCTTTCGCTTAACGCGTGTGCAAAACTGAGCACTTCTGCGCGGGAGGCACGATCGAAACCCACTGAGGAAGCGGCAGGATCAGGCCAGAGGCTCCGGTCGACAAACGCTACCGCGTCTGGGCCTGCGGCCTTAGCCAGACCGACCATTGCTAGCAGACTGAACACCGCAACGCATTTGCGCATAAGCAGATCTCTCACGGCACAAGCCCCAGCAAGCGGGGGCCGAGGTGATTAGGGACGCGTACCGACACGCTGGATGGCCTTGTCATAGACAGGATTGTCTTTTTCACGCTTGGCCGCCCGGTAGTTTTCCAGTGCGCTGGCAAGCTGCCCGGCGGATTCGTACATCCGGCCGATGTTGTAGTAAGAACTCGCGCGCACCGTAGCGGCAGTCGTACCACTGGAGAGTGCGATCGCCTTCCGATTGGCCCAGATCGCCTCTGCGCTACGCCCAGCCCTTTGATAGGCCAGGCCGAGGTTGCTGTAAGCCTGCCCGTAATTCGGGTCCTGCTCGATAGCCAGGCCATACAGCACGATTGCGTCGTCCAGTTGACCGTTGCGATAGGCCTTTTCCCCGGACTGATTGAACGCGCGTGCACGTACGGAATCGACTGGCGCCTGATTGGCAGCCACGACACGGTTGCGCTCATCGCCAGCATCGACAAGCGTGTTCAGGACATCTTCGGCACCCACTCTCACGCCGCGCATCGTATTGATGTCCTGAAACTCCCCTGCTCCAGTGATGCGGAACACGGTCCAGAGATTGCCCGGCTGATTTCGCGGCACGTAATAGGTGCGTACCAGCGATTCGCCCACGTAGACGAACACTTTCGCCTGACTCTGCGACAATGCCGTCGTGCCCGGGGCGTCGCGGTCGGTATAGTCGTGCACCGCATACACGTACGTGTCGCCGTCACGCTTGCGTTCCAGCGTGACCGTCTCCGGGCCATAGCCATCGGTGTCGTCGACATCGAGATTCGCATCGACTCCACGCTTGCTTCTGAAGTAAACGTGATTGCCAGGATAGGTCATGTGCGAATCGAGGTCTCTCGGCTCAGCCCCCCAGGTCAGCACTACGCGCAGACCGTCCAGACTGCGCATCACTGGACTTAACGCATAGGTAAGGCCAGTGCAGGGGCATTTGGCGACGAGATTCGAATAGCCGTCCTTCTTGATGATAATCAGCGACGCTCCATCAGACAGCACGCCGGTATCAATCGACACCTGGCCCTGCGCGTCCGTTGTGGCTGTAATCGACTGCTCTCCGTTTTTTTGGAAAATGACCGACGCGCCGGCGATCTTCTGATCCTTGATGGTTGCGCTGAGCACCTGCACGCTGGCGTCGGCGGCGTGGACGTCAATCGCGACCGACACGGCCAGAGCAGCCGTCAACAATCGAATACATCTGAGCATGTGAATCCTCAAGGGCAGTGAAGATGGAACGACAATTTGCGCTGTCGAAAACCGCGAATCTACCTATTCAATATTCAAGTCTCTATTATTTGACTCGACTTATTCTGGTGACGAAATTCGGCCAACTCAGCTGATCGAATGCTCACCCTAATATTTTTCGATGGGAATTCTATACGGCAAACGAATCAGAAAATATCGGACAAGTTCCAATTTCAGCTTCAATGTCGATCAACCGTTGACATTAAATTTCAAAAAAATTGTTAATTTTTATAAATCGCGACCCATCTAGTCACGAAGATTCAATAGGTTGTACTGATGGTTAATCCAGACTGAGTCTGGGCGACTGGAAGTCGCCAAACACCCAACCTTCCAGGAGCCCAGCCGGATGAACGCCCATAAGAATGCCCGGCTCACATTTGAGTGTCGACTTGAGATGGTTCAGGAGATCACCGAATTCGGTTCGAGTGTGCCGCAGGTCGCGGCCGATCAGGGCGCGACAGCGCCGACCGTGCGCAAATGGCTGGGTCGCTATCTGGTCGGTGGCGCGCCGGCGCTGGCTGACGCCTCGCCGCGCTACCAGAGAGCGTCGACCTCGTGATTCTCGCGGTCCGGCCCGACCTGCTGCATCTGTCTATTCCGTGGCTGGAAGACGACGCACGGCCGCCGCTCATCGCGGTCACGACCTACGAAAGCCCGACGATCCTCGAACTGATGCTGCGCATCGATGCCCAGAGCGCGGTGACAACGCCGGTGCGCTCGTTCGGCCTGTTGAGCGCGACGCGCTCGCGTGTCACCAGAGCCGCCGGCATGACGAGTACCGGCGCCGCATCGCGCAGCTCGAACAGCGCGTGATGTCCGCGCGCACGCTGCAGGAAGCGAAGACGCTGCTGATGCAGCACAACGCGATCAGCGAGGAAGAGGCCTACCAGCAGATCCGCTCGCAGGCGATGGAACGGCGCATCTCGATCAACCAGCTCGCCGAGCAGATCGTGCAGGCGCACGCGCTGCTGAAGCGGTAACGCGGGCACGATTGCTGCGACCGCCGCGACCGCCGCTCGTCAGTCCGGCGGCGGCAACACGACCGTGTCCTCCGGCCCGAGCACGCGCCCGTCCTGCGAACGCAGCTCCAGTTTCCTGACCGGCAACCCGCTCTTCCGGTCGACGAGCAGCACGTGTGCCTCGTCCGGTTCGAAGAAGAAATCCTCGCCCCACTGCCGCAGCGCGACGAGCAGCGGAAACAGGCCGCGCCCTTTCTCGGTCAGCACGTATTCGTGATGCGCGCCGCCGTCCGCGGCCGGCACGATGTCCATGATCCCGTGCGCGACCAGGTTGCGCAGGCGCGCGGCCAGGATGTTCTTGGCCAGCCCGAGATTCTTCTGGAATTCGCCGAAGCGGCGCAGCCCGTCGAACGCATCGCGGACGATCAGCAGCGACCACCAGTCGCCGATCGCGTCCAGCGGGCGGGCAACGCCGCAGGGGGATTCCTCGTGCGTGGTTCGTCTGTTCATCGTTGCATGGGGCGATGCCGTTCCCGGTATGCGGGTGAAACGGCGGTCGTTTTCGGTGAATTGAATGGTTGCAATATAAAACTCGTCGAACGAAAGATCAATCGCCCGACGCCCGACTGTTCGCGATCGCCGAATGGAACGGCCGATTCGGGCCAGATTGGCACTTCAACTCCTATTTCCAGCCGACAAATTCCGGCACTGCTCCTTTCCGATGCGTCATCACGCGCCCACGGCTCGGTCATTCGGCGGCTATCGGGGCAATCTTTTCGGTTGCAACTTGCAACCCGATATCCTACGCTTCGATTCGGTTTCAATTTGAAACCAAACTATCCGACTATCCGAAGGAGCGTTCGATGATCCGGTCCGATGCCACGTTCGACGGCACCTTTCCATTCGCCCCGCATTTCGACGACGCATCCGGCTTCCGGATGCACTACGTGGACGAAGGTCCGCACGACGGCGAAACCCTCCTGTGCCTGCATGGCGAACCCACTTGGGGTTATCTGTTCCGCCATCTGATTGCCGCGCTGAGTCCGACGCACCGCGTCGTCGTCCCCGATCACATGGGCTTCGGCAAAAGCGCGACGCCGCAGGACCGCAGCTACTGGCTGCAGGACCATGTCGACAACCTGGAGCGCTTCGTGCTCGCGCGCGGCCTCGATCGCATCACGCTCGTGATGCACGACTTCGGCGGCCCGGTCGGCATGGGGCTGGCCGCGCGGCATCCGGATCGCATCCGGCGGATCGTGTCCGCGAACGGGCCGACGCCGTTCGGCCAGCCCGATCTGGTCGAGCGACTGAACGCGAACGGTCGCGCTGCACCGTGGTTCCAGTGGATCGCGCGCGCGGCGGCAGACGATACGCTGAAGACGGTGCTCGGTCAGCTCGGCTTCAATATCCTGAGCACGCTGAAGCTGAACGGGTTCGAAAATCACGCGGTGATCAGCGACACGTGGATCGCCGCATACGGTGCGCCGTTCGCGCAGCCGGAGGATTGCGTCGGTGCGATCGGATGGGCCCGCGGGTTTGCCGTTGGCGCGCACCGGTTCGAGGAACCCGATGCGGCGGCGCTGCGCGCGATACGCGAAAAGCCCGCGCTCGCGATCTGGGGAGACGCCGACCGAACGCTCGGCGCCGAACATTTCCTGCCGCTCTTCACGGCACTGTTTCCGTCCGCCCCCGTCGAACGGCTGGCGGGCGTCGGGCATTACTGCTTCGAGGATGCGCCCCACGTCATTGCGACACGCATCGCTGAATTCATCCGGGCCACCGGTTGAGTGCGTTCCGCAGCCGGCGGCACGACGCCCGACTGCGGAACACGGCGTGCGCGGCCGCCTTCGCAACCGCGCACGCCCCTTCACGTCACCGAATGATCCGCGTCACGCCACGCCCGCGCGGGTCGGCCATCGCCTCCGGCGTCTTGCCGTCGATCTTGATCACCTGGATGTCGCCGCTGAAATCCTGCCCCTTCAGCGTATAGCCGCGCGCCTCGATCTGCTTCGCGAGTTCGCCTTCGATCGGGTGGTACGGCTCCCAGAAGATCGTGTTCGGCGGCAGCAGTTGGTGATGGAAACGCATCGCGCCGACGGCCTCCTTCAACGGCATCTTGAAGTCGTAGATGTTGTTGATCACCTGGAAGATCGACGTGAAGATGCGCGAGCCGCCCGGCGTGCCGATCACGAGCGACACCTTGCCGTCCTTGGTCATGATCGTCGGCGACATCGACGACAGCGGGCGCTTCTTCGGTTCGATCGCGTTCGCGTCGCTGCCGACCACGCCGAACATGTTCGCGACGCCCGGCTTCGCGGAGAAGTCGTCCATCTCGTCGTTCAGCACGATGCCGGTGCCGTCGGCGATCACGCCCGAGCCGAAATAGCCGTTGATCGTGTACGTGTTCGACACTGCATTGCCCCACTTGTCGACCACCGAGAAGTGCGTCGTTTCAGCCTTCTCCGGCATCGTCGTGCCGAGGCCCGGCTGCACGCTCTTCGTATCCGACGGCTCCTTCGGGTTGACCTCGCCCGCCCGCTTCGCGATGTACTTATCGTCGGTCAGCTGCGCGATCGGCACCTTGTAGAAATCCGGATCGCCGAGATACTGCGCACGATCGGCGAACACGCGCTTCTCGATTTCCGCGACGAGGTGGATGTACTGCGGCGAGTTGAGCTTCACGCCCTCGAAGTCCTGCTTGAGGTCGGCCTTCATCTTCAGCAGCTGCACGAGGCCGATGCCGCCCGAGCTCGGGGGCGGCGCGGTGATCACGTCATAACCGTTCCACTTCGCCTGCACCGGCTGGCGCCATACCGCGCGATACTGCGCAAGATCCTCGGTGGTGATCAGCCCGTTGCCGTCGCCGGTCTTCATCGACGCGGCGATCAGCTCGGCCGTCTTGCCCTTGTAGAAGCCTTCCGCGCCGTCGTTCGCGATGCGCGTGAGCACGTCGGCGAGATCCGGCTGCTTGAAGTTCACGCCCGCCTTCAGCCCGGAGAAATACTTGTCGAAGTTGGTCTTGCCGCCGAACTCCTTCGATGCGTCGACGCCGCGCTGCGCGAGCTGCTCGTCGACGACGAAGCCGTCACGCGCATAGTGGATCGCCGGCGCGAGCACCTGCTTCCACTTCAGCTTGCCGAAGCGTTTCTGCGCTTCCCACATGCCCGCGACCGTGCCCGGCACGCCGACCGCGCGCGGGCCGTACAGGCTCATGCCCTTGACGACGTTGCCGTCCTTGTCGAGGTACATGTCCTTCGTCGCGGCGAGCGGCGCGCGCTCGCGGTAGTCGATGAAGTACGGCTTGCCGTCCTTGTAGATCGTCATGAAGCCGCCGCCGCCGATGTTGCCGGCTTCCGGATACGTGACGGCGAGCGTGAATGCGATCGCAACGGCCGCGTCGATCGCGTTGCCGCCTTCCTTGAAGATCCGCTCCGCGGCATCCGCACTGTACTTGTCGGCCACCGCGACCGCCGAGCTCGTCAGGATGGCCGGCTGCGGCCCCTTCGCATAGACGGGCGCGTTCGGCAGGAAGCCGATGCCGGCCACCGTCGCGAGCACGACAGCGGATGATTTGAAGCGATTCAGCGTAGTCATTGCATGTCCCCCATGTGGATCTCCTTCAGGCAGGAAAAGCGCCTGTTCCGCTCATGGCCGCTGGCGCGCCGACGGCCATCTCCGGTTTCGTAGTATAGGGGGACAAAAAGGGTCGAACACGGGGCGTGCCACGAAAGCGCATTGTTATCTGCCCTCGGTCATGCCGCGGCTTCTGAACATGCATGCAGATCGGTCGAAATTGCACACGGTGCGCGTCTGCCGTGTACGTCCGCGGCACCCGTCATCACGCAACGCACAAAAAACCGAAAGTTGCGAACTACGCGGAAAGCCGCGCGGCACGTGCAAAAAAATCTGCCAACGTCCCTCCCGCTGCATGGGCCGATCTGCGAAGATAGCGCCCCGCTTTCGCGGTGCATCATTTTTCGCGCACGCATCGCTTCACGTTTCTTCGTCTCGCTTCCTATGGCATCACACAATGCGCATCATGCGTCCGGCTTCGCGGCTGGTGTCGCCGCAGCCGTCCTCGTCGCACAAACCGGCGCGACCGGCCCGTGGCATTCGGGCCTGTTCGCCGCGTTCGCGGCCGGCGTCGCGGGCGGCACCGCGCCCGACTGGCTCGAAGTCGCATGGTGGAGCCGCAAGCGCCGCCTGTGGATCACGCATCGCACCGTCACGCACTGGGGCATCGGCTGGATCGCGCTGCTGGCGCTCGGGTGGCACGGGCTCATCCATCATCCGCATCCGCTGTGGGCCGCGCCGCTATTCGGCTTCGCATGCGGCGGCTTGATGCACCTGCTCGCCGACTGGCCGAACCCGCTCGGCGTGCCGTGGATCTGGCGGCGCCACTCGCTCAACCTGTGGAAGAGCGGGCGTTGCGACCTGATCGTCGTGGCCGCCGCCTGGGGCGGCACGCTGTGGCTCGCGCAGTCGCTGTGCTCGCGTGCACCGCTGCTCGAGCACTGGCTCGGCTGGCTCAATCGCGTTTGATTGCAATTCGACGCAATTCGGCACGCGATCGGCGTGCCGACATCCATGCAACTTTCCGTTCGTTGAAAGTGCGGTGACGGCCCCCATCTGAAGCGGAATCGTCGATACAGGTGCCCGGCGCGCACGCGCGACGTCTGGCACACTGACGATTCGATTCGCACCCGCGCCCTCCGCGCGCTTGCACCCCATTTCAACGCTCCGATGGACGTCACCACTACCCGCCCTGCCGCCAGTGCGCTCGACGTGTTCCACCCGGCCATCGCCGCGTGGTTCCGGCGCACGTTCGCCGCACCGACCGGCGCGCAGGCGCTCGCGTGGCCGCACATCAAGGCCGGCCGATCGACGCTCGTCGCGGCACCGACTGGCTCCGGCAAGACGCTCACCGCCTTCCTGTGTGCACTCGACGATCTGGTGCGCGATGCGCTGGCGCACGACGGCACACTGCCCGACGCCACGCTCGTCGTGTACGTGTCGCCGCTGAAGGCGCTGTCGAACGACATCCACGTGAACCTCGATGCGCCGCTGGCCGGCATCGCCGAATCGCTCGCGCAACTCGGCCTGCCGGTGCCGGCGATCCGCACCGCCGTGCGCACCGGCGACACGACGCAGGCCGAGCGCGCCGCGCTGCGCAAGCGCGCGCCGCACATCCTCGTGACGACGCCCGAGTCGCTGTACGTGCTGCTGTCGTCCACGTCGGGGCGACAAATGCTGTCGAACGTGCGCTCGGTCATCGTCGACGAAATCCATGCGCTCGCGTCATCGAAGCGCGGCAGCCATCTCGCGTTGTCGCTCGAACGTCTCGACGCGCTGGCCGGCCGTGCGCTGCCGCGTATCGGGCTGTCGGCGACGCAAAAGCCGATCGATGCGGTCGCGCGCTTCCTGGTCGGCGGCCCGGCTGACGCGCCACGCGACTGCACGATCGTCGACACGGGCCACACGCGCGAGCGCGACCTCGCGCTCGAACTGCCGAACGTGCCGCTCGAGCCCGTGATGGCAACCGACGTGTGGGAACAGGTGTACGACCGCATCGCCGGCCTCGCGGCCGCTCATCGCACGACGCTGGTGTTCGTCAACACGCGGCGCACCGCCGAGCGAATGGCGCGCCATCTCGCCGACCGGCTCGGCAAGGAAGCGATCGCCGCGCATCACGGCAGTCTCGCGAAGGAGCACCGCTTCGACGCCGAGCAGCGCCTGAAACGCGGCGAACTGAAACTGCTCGTCGCCACGGCATCACTTGAACTCGGCATCGATATCGGCGACGTCGACCTCGTCTGCCAGGTCGGCTCGCCGCGCGGGATCGCACCGTTCCTGCAGCGCGTCGGCCGCTCCGGGCACCATGTCGGCGGCGTGCCGAAGGGCCGGCTGTTCCCGCTGTCGCGCGACGAGCTCGTCGAATGCGCGGCGCTGCTCGATTGCGTGCAGCGCGGCGAGCTCGACACGCTGCGCATTCCCGAAGCGCCGCTCGACGTGCTCGCGCAGCAGATCGTCGCCGAAGTGGCATGCGCGGAGTGGCAGGAGGACGCGCTGTATACGAGTTTCACGCGCGCGGCGCCGTATGCGCGGCTGACGCGCGAGCGCTTCGACGAAGTGATGAAGATGCTCGCCGAAGGCTTCACGAGCCGGCGCGGCGTGCGCGGCGCGTACCTGCATCGCGACGTGGTCGGCGGCACCGTGCGCGGGCGCCGCAACGCGATGATGACCGCCACGACGTCGGGCGGCACGATCCCCGACATGGCCGATTACGCAGTGCTGCTCGAACCGCAGGGCATCCAGGTCGGCACGGTCAACGAGGATTTCGCGATCGAAAGCCTGGCCGGCGACGTGTTCCAGCTGGGCAACCAGTCGTACCGGATCATTCGCGTGGAAACGGGCCGCGTGCGGGTGGAGGATGCGCAGGGGCAGTCGCCGAACATCCCGTTCTGGCTCGGCGAGGCGCCGGGGCGCAGCGACGAATTGTCGGCGGCGGTCGGCCGGCTGCGCGCGCGGCTCGACGGACTGTTCGCCGACGGCGAGCGGCAAGGGCACGCCCGAGGCGGTGAACGCACTGACGACGATATCCGCGGGAAGACGACGGCTGAAACAAAGGCGACGACCAAAGCCAAGACCAAAGGCGGAGCAAAATCGACGCGACGTGTTGAAGCCGAAGCCGAAGCCGAAGCCGAAGCCGAAGCCGAAGCCGAAGCCGAAGCCGAAGCCGAAGCCGAAGCCGAAGCCGAAGCCGAAGCCGAAGCCGAAGCCGAAGCCGAAGCCGAAGCCGAAGCCG
>NZ_JAAGPC010000185.1:0-17165 GCF_017104595.1 Burkholderia sp. Tr-20390
CGGCCGCGCGCGGCCGGGATCGTCCCGCGCCAATGGTAAAATGCCGGATTCTCCCTCCCCTCGCTCGACCCGGCCCCAAGGCCCGCCCGATCATGTCCGACACTCGTCCCGATACGCTTTTCGCCCTCACCGCGCTTTCGCCCATCGACGGCCGCTACGCCAGCAAGACCGAAGCGCTGCGCGACTGGCTCTCCGAAGCCGCCTTCATGCGCCACCGCGTCACCGTCGAGGTGCACTGGCTGATCGCGCTGTCGCGCGCCGGCTTCGCGGAAGTCCCGCGCTTCTCCGATGCGTCCGAACAGTTCCTGCTGCAGCTCGCCGAGCGCTTCACCGCGCACGACGCCGCCCGCATCAAGGACATCGAGCGCGTGACGAACCACGACGTGAAGGCCGTCGAATACTGGCTGAAGGAATCGGTGAAGGGCCAGGAAGAACTCGAAAAGGCCAGCGAATTCATCCACTTCGCGTGCACGTCGGAAGACATCAACAACACGTCGCACGGCATGATGCTCGCCGGTGCGCGCGAACACGTGATCCTGCCGGCCCTGCGCACGGTCTACCAGCGCCTCGTCGCACTCGCGCACGCGCACGCCGAGCAGCCGATGCTGTCGCGCACGCACGGCCAGCCGGCCAGCCCGACGACGCTCGGCAAGGAGCTCGCGAACGTCGCGGCCCGCCTCGCCCGTGCGATCACGCGCATCGAGAAGGTCGAGATCCTCGGCAAGATGAACGGCGCGGTCGGCAACTTCAACGCGCATCTGTCGGCGTATCCGGAATTCGACTGGGAAGCGTTCTCGCGCGACGTGATCGAGAACCGCCTGAAGCTCACGTTCAACCCGTACACGATCCAGATCGAGCCGCACGACTACATGGCCGAGCTGTTCGACGCCGTGGCGCGCGCGAACACGATCCTGCTCGACCTCGACCGCGACGTGTGGGGCTACATCTCGGTCGGCTACTTCAAGCAGAAGACGAAAGCCGGTGAAATCGGCTCGTCGACGATGCCGCACAAGGTCAACCCGATCGACTTCGAGAACTCGGAAGGCAACCTCGGCCTCGCGAACGCGACGCTGCGCCACCTCGCCGACAAGCTGCCGGTGTCGCGCTGGCAGCGCGACCTGACCGACTCGACGGTGCTGCGCAACATGGGCGTCGCGCTCGGCTACTCGCTGCTCGCGTACGACTCGCTGATCCGCGGCCTCGACAAGCTCGAAGTGAACCCGCAGCGCCTGAACGAAGACCTCGACAACTGCTGGGAAGTGCTCGCCGAGCCGGTGCAGACGGTGATGCGCCGCTACGGCATCGAGAACCCGTACGAGCAGCTGAAGGAATTGACGCGCGGCAAGGGCATCACGCGCGAAGCGCTGCAGGAATTCGTCGGCACGCTCGCGATCCCGCAAGACGCGAAGGATCTTCTGCTCGCGATGACGCCGGCGTCGTACATCGGCAAGGCCGTCGAACTCGCGAAGCGGATCGCGTAAGCGCCGCCGTCTGCGCACGTAAAAAAGCCCGATGCGAGCAATCGCATCGGGCTTTTTCGTTGCCTGCCGCGGCAGCATCAGAACGAGATCATCCGCCCCGGGTTGAGCGCGCTCATCACGCTCATCGCGGCCTTCGCGGCCGGAATCGCGATCGGCGACAACTGACGGCCGAGCGGAATCGCCCGATGGTCGATGCCGGTCAGCATCGAGAAATCGTCGTTGCGTCCGACGAAATCGTCGCAGATCGCCTTGCCGATCCGCACCGTCTGCGCGACGCCGTGGCCGCTCCAGCCCTGCACCATGTACATCGGCACACGGCCGTCGGTCTTGCGGCTGTCGGTCGCGCCGTTCAGCGTGAAGTCGCTGACGCCGCTCCAGCAGTAGTCGAGCGCGAACCGGCCGTCGTGCTGCGGGAACACCGTGTTCAGCCGCGTCAGCAGGTACGCGTTCACGTCGGGCTGCGCCCAGCAGGTGCCGGTGCCCTGCCCGCCGAACAGCAGGCGGTTGCCGCGTACCGGCCGGTAATAGTCGATCTGGAACTGCGTGTCGTACACCGGCATGCCGGCCGGCATCAGCGTCGCGACGTCGACGTCGAGCGGTGCCGTCACGCTCACGTAGGTAAAGAACGGCACCGTGGTCGCCGCGCCGTCGTCGAGCAGCCGGAACGTCGTGTTGTGCAGCGCGAGCACGACGCCGCGGCGCGCGGTGATCGTGCCGCCCGGTGTCGTCGCGACGACGCCCTCCGGCGTCTCGTCGAGCTCGAGCACCTCGGTGCCCTCGAACAGCGCGCCGCCGTTCAGCCGGAAGCCGTGCACGAGGCCGCGCACCAGCGCGAGCGGATGAATCTGCCCGCCGATCGCGTCGATCGCCGCACCGTGGTACAGCCCCGAGCGCACGTAGTCGTCATGCAGCTGATGGCGGCCGACGAGCGTCACGCCCGCGTCGCCGAGATGACGGCGCGCATCCGCGCCGTCCAGCAGCGCGCTCATGTGGCCCGGGTGGACCGCCGCGGTGATGTGGCCGCGCTTGCGGTCGAGCTCGAGCGCGTAACGTGCGCCGATCGCATCGATCAGGTCCATCGATTCGGCCGACGCGAAGCGCCACAGCCGCTTCGCATCGTCGTGCGACAGGTTCTCGATCATGTCGGCGGCTTCCCAGCGCGCGAGGCCGGGCGTGAGCTGCCCGCCGTTGCGGCCCGACGCGGCCGAGCCGACGTGGTGCTTGTCGACGAGGATCGTGTCGACACCCGCTTCCGCGAGATGCAGCGCGGCCGATGCGCCGAGCAGGCCCGCGCCGATCACGAGCACGTCGCAGACGGCGTCGTGCGCGAGCGGCACGCTGTTTTCATGGCGCGACAAAGACGCCTCGTACCAGTTCGCCGGGTGCTCGCCGTCGTAGCGGGCCGGCTCGCACCAGTTCCAGTTGTCTTTTTCGATGTTCAGTTGCGTTGGTTCGAAACGCGATTCGCCCTGGATCAGGGGTTGATTGTTGAAAGTCATGATTGCACTTGCATGGTCTTGGGCCGCCTGTCGAAGGGCCTCGTTGCGTCGAGGCTTCGCGGGTGGGGCAGCCGGTTCCACATGGGTGTCAACGAGAAAAGGGGCGTGATGGCCCGTGTTGACGGCGGCACGCTCGTGCCGCCTGGATCCCGGACTGTGCGAAAGCACGTATTGAAAGGTGCCGGGACACCCAATTTCTACACCGCAGAAATAATTCTACAGTGTAGAATAAGCTTTCGTCAAGTTTACAGCCGGTGCCGCACCGGCACGCCAGCCCGCATCGATGAAAGACAAACCCGCCCAGGGCCCGCGCGGCCTCGACAAGGATGCGATCGTCGCGGCCGCCCTCGCGCTGCTCGAAGACGTCGGCGAAGCCGCGTTCAGCGTGCGCAAGCTCGCGCAGTCCGTCGGCTGCGACCCGATGAGCGTGCTGTACCACTTCAAGTCGAAGGAAGGCCTGAGCCGCGCGATCGCGAACGCGCTGTCGCGCTCGCTCGTACCGGTTGATCCGTCACTGCCGTGGCGCGAACGGCTGCGCGACCTGGCGCGCCAGTACCGCGCGCTCGCGCTGCGCTACCCGGCTGCGTTCGCGCTGCTGCAGCGGCACATGAGCACCGGGCCGGCCGATCTCGCGCACATCGAGGCCGTGCATCGCGCGCTGGCCGACGCCGGCATCCCGCGCGCGGCGCTGCCGTCGGTGTGTGTCGGCTGGTATGCGAGCGTGATCGGGCTGGCCGCGGCCGAAGCCGGCGGCCTCACGCGCGCCGCGAACGACGTCGAGCTCGCGGAAATGGCAGCGCTGTCCGACGCCGCGCATCCGCTCGTCAAGGCGGCCGCCCCGCTCTATGCGCAGCTCGATCCGGCAGCCGTGCACGACACGATGCTCGACGTGCTGCTCGACGGCATCGCGAAGCAGGCGCCCGAGGCCTGACCGGCCCGCGACGACGAGCCGCCAACGAAAAAAGCGCCCGAAGGCGCCTTTTCCATGACGATTGCCGCGAACCGCGCTCAGTGCTGCTGCGCGATGCCGATCTTCAGCATGACCTGATCGACGATCTGTTCGGGCGTCAGCTCGATGCTGACCTCGATCGCTTCGTCCGGGCCCGGCTCCTCGAGCGTGTCGAGCTGGCTCTTCAGCAGCGACGGATCGAAGAAATGGCCGGTGCGGCTCTTCAGGCGCTCGTGCAACACCTCGAACGAACCCTTCAGATACACGAACCGCACGTCGGTGTCGGTGCCGCGCAGCACGTCGCGGTACGACCGCTTCAGCGACGAGCACGTGAACACGGCCGTCTCACCGGCACGCTGCTTTTCCTCGATGGCCGCGCGGATCGTGCGCAGCCACGGCCAGCGGTCGTCGTCGGTCAGCGGAATGCCGTTGTGCATCTTCTCCTTGTTCGCCGCGCTGTGAAACGCGTCGCCATCGGTATAGCTGCACGACAGGCGTTCCGCCAGCATTTCGCCGATCAGCGACTTGCCGGCGCCCGACACGCCCATTGCGATCAGAATCATTGACTACCCCTTGTTACAGAACCATGCTCAACAGCAGTGTAAAGCCGAGGCCGAGCACCGAGATGATCGTTTCGAGCAACGACCAGGTCTTGAACGTCTGACCGACCGTCATCCCGAAGTATTCCTTGATCAGCCAGAAGCCGCCGTCGTTCACGTGCGAGAAGATCAGCGAGCCCGAGCCGGTGGCGAGCACCAGCAGTTCCGGGCTGACCGCCGCGCCGGACGCCGCCGCGATCGGCGCGACGATGCCGCAGGCCGTCGTCATCGCGACCGTCGCCGAACCCGTCGCGAGACGCATCAGCGCGGCGACGAACCAGCCGAGCAGCAGCGGCGACAGGTGCGCGTGCTTCGCCGTCTCGACGATCTGCTGCGAAATCCCGCTGTCGCGCAGGACGCCGCCGAAGCCGCCGCCCGCGCCGACGATCAGCGTGATGCCCGCGATCGGTGCCAGGCACTCGCCGCAGAACTTCTGGATCTGGTCGCGGTTGAAGCCCTGCAGCTTGCCGAACGTGAAGAAGCTCACGAGCACGGCGATCAGCAGCGCGACGTCCGAGTTGCCGGCAAAGCGCAGCAGGTTGTTCGGCAGCGACTTCGGCGTGAACACCAGGTCGGCCCAGCTGCCGACGAGCATCAGCACGACGGGCAGCAGGATCGTGAACAGCGTGATGCCGAAGCTCGGCAGCTCGCGCTTTTCACCGTTCGCGCGCGAGTCGACGAACTGCGCGGCGAGCGGGTTGTTCTCCGGCAGCTTCACGAACTTCGAGATCGTCAGCGCGAACAGCGGGCCCGCGATGATCGCGGTCGGCACGCCGACGATCAGGCCGAACGCGATCGTCTTGCCGATATCGGCGCCGTATTGCTGAACGGCCAGCAGTGCGGCCGGGTGCGGCGGGATCAGGCCGTGCACGACGGACAGGCCGGCCACCATCGGCAGGCCGACGACGAGCAGCGACTTGCCGGTGCGCTTCGCGACGTTGAACGCGATCGGGATCAGCAGCACGAAGCCGACTTCGAAGAACACCGGCAGGCCGACGATGATCGCGACGAACATCATCGCCCAGTGGATGTTCTTTTCACCGAACCAGTCGATCAGCGTGGTCGCGATCCGTTCGGCGCCGCCCGATTCGGCCATCATCTTGCCGAGCATCGTGCCGAGGCCGACGACGATCGCGATGTGGCCGAGCGTACCGCCGGTGCCCGTCTCGAACGACTTGACGATCTTGTCCATCGGCATGCCGACGGCCAGGCCCAAGCCGAGCGACACGATGATCAGCACCAGGAACGGGTAGATCTTGTAGCGCGCGATCATCAGGATCAGCGCGGCAATCGCGATCAGCGTGAATACGAGCAGCATGCTGCCTTGGACAGCCCCCATGTGGCACTCCTCCTAGAATTGTTCGAACCGGGCGAGCTGTTGCGAGTATGCCCGGCTATGCAGGTCTCCGAAACACGGGGGGTACCCACCCCGTCAGGACGCTGAATTTTACTTATCTTTACGGTCCACGGATAGAACCGGTTCCATCAGCAAAAACCCTCGGTAAAACAAGCACTAAGGCTCGCTTTCCGAGGGTCAAACCGTCATCTCGTACAAGTCTTATCGGGGAAGCTGGCTCGCGGCTTGCGCGAGGCGCGTGACTTCGGCCCAGTCCTGCGCGGCGAGCGCGGCTTTCGGCGTGAGCCACGAGCCGCCGACGCACACGACGTTCGGCAGTTTCAGGAAATTCGGCGCGGTTTCGACGGTGATGCCGCCGGTCGGGCAGAACTTCAGCGCCGGGAACGGGCCATGGAACGCCTGCAGCATCGGCACGCCGCCCGCTTGCTGCGCGGGGAAGAACTTCACGATCTCGTAGCCGAATTCGAGCGCCTGGATGATGTCGCTCGGCGTCATCACGCCCGGCAGCAGCGGCAGGCCCGCGTCGAGCGACGCGAGGTGCAGCTCCTTCGTCAGGCCCGGCGACACGCCGAACTTCGCGCCCGCGCGCTTGGCCTGCTCGCAATGCTCGGGCTTCGTGATCGTGCCGACGCCGACGACGATGTCGTCCGCGAGCTGGCTGGCGCGCTGGATCGCTTCCAGGCCGGCCGGCGTGCGCAGCGTGATCTCGAGCACCTTCACGCCGCCTGCGTGCAATGCACGCGACACGTGTTCGCCCTGCTCGACCGAGTCGAATGCGAGCACCGGGATGACCGGGCCCAGCTTCACGATTTCAGCAATCGTCTTCATTGAATTGGCTCCTTGAAATTCATGCGGCGACGTGGGCGGCCGTTTCGCCGACCAGCGCGCCGAAAACCGATGCGCCCTGCTCGGCCGGCGCGGCGGCCGCGCGGAACACGCCGAACAGTTCACGCCCGAAACCGACCTCGTTCTCGGCCTGGTGCAGCGGCTGCGCGACCGGGCGCGCCTGCCACTCGGCGGCGTCGACCTCGATATCGAGCACGCCGGCTTCCGCGTCGATCACGAGCGTATCGCCCGTCTTCACCTTGCCGAGCGGGCCGGCCAGCAGCGCTTCCGGCGACACGTGGATCACGGCCGGCACCTTGCCCGACGCGCCCGACATGCGGCCGTCGGTGACCAGCGCGACGTGGAAGCCCTGATCCTGCAGCACGCCGAGCAGCGGCGTCAAACGGTGCAGCTCGGGCATCCCGTTCGCGCGCGCGCCCTGGAAGCGCACCACCGCGACGAAATCGCGCTTCAGCTCGCCGCGATCGAACGCTTCCTGCACGGCTTCCTGCGAATCGAACACGATCGCGGGCGCCGTCACCTTGCGGTGCTCGGGCGCGACCGCCGAAATCTTGATCACGCCGCGGCCGAGGCGGCCCTGCATCAGGCGCAGGCCACCGTCCGGCTGGAACGGGTCGCGGATGCCGCGCAGCACCTTCGTGTCGTGGCTCTCGGCCGCGCCGTCGACCCACGTCAGCTTGCCGTCGATCAGCTTCGGCTCCTTCGTGTAGTGCGCGAGACCCTTGCCGGCGACCGTCGTCACGTCCTCGTGCAGCAGCCCGCCTTCGAGCAGGTTGCGGACCAGGAAGGCCACGCCGCCCGCCGCGTGGAAATGGTTCACGTCGGCCTTGCCGTTCGGGTAGATCTTCGCGAGCAGCGGCACGACGGCCGACAGTTCGTCGAAATCGTTCCAGTCGATCAGGATGCCGGCCGCGCGCGCGATCGCGACGAGGTGCAGCGTGTGGTTGGTCGAGCCGCCCGTCGCGAGCAGCGCGACGATCCCGTTGACGATCGCCTTCTCGTCGATCACGTGGCCGATCGGCGTGTAGTGGCCGCGCTCGACGGTCAGGTCGAGTACGCGGCGCGCAGCCTCGGCGGTGAGCGCGGTGCGCAGCGGCGTGTGCGGGTGGACGAATGCCGAGCCCGGCAGGTGCAGCCCCATCAGCTCCATCAGCATCTGGTTGCTGTTCGCGGTGCCGTAGAACGTGCAGGTGCCGTGGCCGTGATACGCGGCGGATTCGGCTTCGAGCAGCGCGTCGCGGCCGACCTGGCCGGTCGCGAACTGCTGGCGGATCTTCGCCTTGTCGTCGTTCGACAGGCCGCTCGTCATCGGGCCGGCCGGCACGAAGATCGTCGGCAGGTGGCCGAACTGCAGCGCGCCGATCAGCAGGCCCGGCACGATCTTGTCGCAGATGCCGAGGCAGAGCGCCGCGTCGAACATGTTGTGCGTGAGCGCGATCGCCGTGCCCATCGCGATCGCCTCGCGCGAGAACAGCGACAGCTCCATCCCCGGGTTGCCCTGCGTGACGCCGTCACACATCGCCGGCACGCCGCCCGCGAACTGCGCGACCCCGCCGTTCTCGCGCGCGGCCGCCTTGATGATCTCGGGGAAATCCTTGTACGGCGCATGCGCGGACAGCATCTCGTTGTACGAGGACACGATGCCGATGTTCGGCTCGCGGATCGCCTTGATCGAGAACTTGTCGTTACCCTCGAGGCCGGCGAAGCCGTGCGCGAGGTTCGCGCACGATAGCGCGCCGCGTGCCGGGAACTTGCCCTGCGCGCCGTCGACGCGCTGCAGATAGGCGGAACGGGTCGATTGGCTGCGGGCGATCACGCGTTCGGTGACCTTCGCCAGAGTGGGGTGCAGCGACGTCATGCTGGGCGCTCCTGTATGCCGGCCGACACCGGCGGTTGGAATCGTGGGGACGGTCGAATGCGTCGACAGAACGAAGCCAGTCTAGTAGAAAAACTACAAGCATGCAATGCGGATTCGTCGACCCGCAACCCCCATTCCCGCTACCAGCAAGGCGATACTTAGTGAAAACCCTAATCCACCTCACTGAAAGCACCGCACCCGCGCTAGTATTTTCTTGTAGATTTTCTACAATTCGATTGCGATACACTCGCTCATCCGAACCCGATTTCTGCCTGCCGTCCCATGCTGCCCCGCATTGAAGCGATCCGCGCCGAGTTGCGCCCGTCCGAGCGCAAGCTCGCCGACTACATCCTCGCCGCGCCGCGCGAGGTGCTCGACCTCGCGATGACCGAGCTGTCGACGCGCGCGGGCGTCAGCCAGCCGACGATCGCCCGTTTCTGCCAGGCGCTCGGCTGCAGCGGCTTTCGC
Source organism: Burkholderia sp. Tr-20390 (assembly GCF_017104595.1). NCBI lineage: Bacteria > Pseudomonadati > Pseudomonadota > Betaproteobacteria > Burkholderiales > Burkholderiaceae > Burkholderia > Burkholderia sp. Tr-20390. The sequence continues at coordinate 9,058 of NZ_JAAGPC010000185.1, forward strand.
GAATTCAAGATCCGGCTCGCGCAGAGCGTCGCGCCGGGCGTGTCGTCGGTCTATCGCGACGTCGAGCCCGACGAACCAGCGCCCGGCATCATCGGCAAGGTGTTCGACCGCACGATCGGTGCACTGATCGAGGTGCGCAACAGCCTGTCCGCCGGCAGCGTCGCCGAGGCGATCGGGCTGCTGTCGAACGCGTCGCGGATCGAGTTCTACGGCGCCGGCGGCTCGGGTATCGCCGCGCAGGACATCCAGCACAAGTTCTTCCGGCTCGGCGTGCCGAGCGTCGCGTATTCGGATCCGCACACGTTCTCGATGTCGTCGGCGCTGCTCGGCCCGCACGACGTCGTCGTCGCGATCTCGAACACCGGCCGCACGCGCGACATCGTCGACGCCGCGCGCTCCGCGCTCGCATGCGGCGCGAAGGTCGTCGCGATCACACAGAGCCATTCGCCGCTCGCGAAGCTCGCGACGGTGAGTCTCGCGTCGAACGTCGCGGAGGAAACGGACGTGTTCTCGCCGATGACGTCGCGGATGTCGCATCTCGCGATCGGCGACATCCTCGCAGTCGGCGTCGCGCTGTCGCGCGGCCCCGCACTGATGGAGCGGGTCGGCCGTGCGAAGGAGGCGATCACGCGCCGCCGGATCGACGACGGCACGAAGGATTGAGCAGACGCTGCGCCGACCGCGCGCAGAAACCGTAAACGACAAACGGCGCCCCGCAGGGCGCCGTTTGCCTATCAGGCCGCGCCGGCAACTGCGCCGGCGATGCCGCTCAGAACGGCTTGATCACGACCAGCGCGACCGCCGCGAGCATGCCGAGCACCGGCAGCTCGTTGAACACGCGATACCACTTGTCGGTGCGGCGGTTCTCGCCGCGCTCGAACACCCGCAGCAGATACCCGCAATACGCGTGATAGACGATCAGCAGCAGCACGACCGTCACCTTCGCGTGAATCCAGCCCTGCCCCTGCCCGATGCCGATCGACAGCCAGAGCCACAGCCCGCAGGCCAGCGCCGGCACCGCGATCATCGTCATGAAGCGGAACAGCTTGCGCGCCATCAGCAGCAGGCGTCGCACGGCGGCCGGATCGGTTTCCATGGCCAGGTTCACGTAGATGCGCGGCAGGTAGAACAACCCTGCAAACCACGCGGCGATCAGAACGATATGGAACGTCTTGACCCAGAGCATCGCCATCGATTGTGCGCCTCGCTGTTTATTGGCGGCCTTCGCCGTGTCCGAGCACGACGTACTTCAGCGACGTCAGCCCTTCCAGACCGACGGGGCCGCGTGCGTGCAGCTTGTCGTTCGAAATGCCGATTTCCGCGCCGAGGCCGAATTCGAAGCCGTCCGCGAAGCGCGTCGATGCGTTGACCATCACGCTCGCCGAGTCGACCTCGCGCAGGAACCGCATCGCGCGGTCGTGATCCTCGGTGACGATCGCGTCCGTGTGGTGCGAGCCGTAGTGATTGATGTGCTCGATCGCGGCGTCGAGGCCGTCGACGACCTTGATCGCGAGCACCGGCGCGAGATACTCGGTGTGCCAGTCTTCCTCGGTGGCATCGACGAGCGGGCCGACGCCCGCATCGGCGAGCACCGCGCGTGCGGCCGCGTCGACGCGCAGTTCGACCTGCTTGTCGCGATACAGCTTGCCGAGCGGCGGCAGCAGCGTCGCCGCGACGCCGCTCGCGACGAGCAGCGTCTCCATCGTGTTGCAGGTGCCGTAGCGGTGCGTCTTCGCGTTGTCGCAGACGGTCAGCGCCTTGGCGAGATCGGCGCGATCGTCGACGTACACGTGGCAGATGCCGTCGAGGTGCTTGATCATCGGCACGCGCGCCTCGTTGATCAGGCGCTCGATCAGGCTCTTGCCGCCGCGCGGCACGATCACGTCGACGTACTCGGTCATCGTGATCAGCTTGCCGACCGCCGCCCGATCGGCCGTCGCGACGACCTGCACCGCGTCCTGCGGCAGGCCGGCTGCCTCGAGCCCTTCGCCGATCAGCTTCGCGAGCGCCGCGTTCGATTCGAGCGCTTCGGAGCCGCCGCGCAGGATCGTCGCGTTGCCCGACTTCAGGCACAGCGCCGCCGCGTCGATCGTCACGTTCGGGCGCGATTCGTAGATGATGCCGATCACGCCGAGCGGCACACGCATCTGGCCGACCTGGATGCCGCTCGGGCGGTACTTGAGGTTGCTGATCTCGCCGATCGGATCGGCCAGCGACGCCACCTGGCGCAAGCCTTCGACCATCGTCTTCAGCGCCTTGTCCGACAGCGTCAGGCGATCGACGAACGCCGCATCGAGACCCTTTTCACGGGCACGGGCGACATCGCGCGCATTCGCGTCCTTCAGCACCTGTGCGTCGCGTTCGATCGCGCGCGCCACGGCGTCGAGCGCCGCGTTCTTCGCGGCCGTGCTGGCGCGCGCCATCGCGCGGGAAGCGTGCCGGGCGCGACGGCCCAGGTCGGTCATGTACTGATCGATATCCATCGTGTGACTCGAGAAGCGCGCCGCGCGGGGCGGCATGAATTCGTGGGGAAGCGTGAGCGGCGGCGGCCGGAAGGCCGCGCCAGCCATCGAAACATTGTAAGCGGGTTGCGCAGCGCGCGCTGAAGGCCCGAACGGGACTTAGCGTCGCACGCGCCCCGCGGTCGGCGGTCGCTCGCCGCGGGCACCGGCCACCGTCATCGCGAGCTGGAACAGCCCGTCCCACGGATCGGGCGGCGGTTCGTCCTGCGTACGGCGGCCCGGCGTGACGGCCGTGAGCCCCTTGACCTGACGGTCGAGCTTCGCGGCAAACGCGAGCGCCTTCTCGAGCACGGCTTCGGACACGCGATTCAGCGCGGGACCGATCAGCCGCTCGCGCGGCCCCCACACGCGGTTCTCGCGCAGCAGCGTTGCCAGCGGCTTGCCGGCCGTCGTGCCGCGCTTGATCCGCAGCAGCGTGCGCAATTCCTCGACGACGGCCCACATCACGAGCACGATCGCCTCGCCCTCGCCCTTCAACCCGTCGATCATCCGCGCGAGCCGCGCGGCGTCGCCGGCGAGCATGGCTTCGTTCAGCTTGAAGACGTCGTAGCGCGCGACGTTCAGCACCGCGTCGTGCACCTGCTCGAACGACAGCGCGCCCTGCGGATACAGCAGCCCGAGCTTCTGGATTTCCTGGTGTGCGGCGAGCAGGTTGCCTTCGACGCGCTCGGCGATGAACTGCAGCGCGCGCCGCCCGTCCTCGCCGGGCGCGGCGCGCTGGCCCTGCAGCGCGAGGCGCTGGCCGATCCAGTTCGGCAGCTGCGCGCGGTCGACCGGATCGATCTTCAGCGCGACGCCGCCGTTCTGCAGCGCGGTGAACCACGCGGATTTCTGCGTGGCCGCGTCGAGACGCGGCAGCGTGACGAGCATCAGCGCGTCGGGGTTCGGCGTGGCCGCGAGCGTCTTCAGCGCATCGGCGCCTTCCTTGCCGGGCTTGCCCGACGGAATGCGCAGCTCGATCAGCTGGCGCTCGCCGAACAGCGACATCGCCTGGGTCGCGCCGAGCAGCACGCTCCAGTCGAAGCCGCGCTCGACCGTATGCACCGAGCGCTCGGTGAAGCCGGCCGCGCGCGCGGCCGCACGAATGCGGTCGCACGCTTCCTGCGCGAGCAGCGGCTCGTCGCCGTAGACGGTATAGAGCCCGGCCAACCCCTTCGCGAGGTGCGGCTCCAGCGCATCAAGTCGCAGTTGCATCGATACGTGCGCCGTCGATCAGAGCGGCGGCGGCGGCAGCGGCGCGCGCGGTGCGACGCCCGGCACCACGTCTTCCGGCGCCGGCGTCAGCGAATGGACGATCGCGAGACGCCGCATCAGCTGGTCGACCGCATCGCTCTGCATGTCGGCGTACAGGAGGTCCGCTTCCTGCGCCTTCGCGTTCGTGTACTGATCGCTGTACGTCATCGCGCGGTTCAGCGCGATCGCGCTCGGCGGGATCAGCACGGTGCCGTCCTTGCTCGTCAACTGATAACGCAACGTATAGAAGAGCGCGTATTCCTGCGCCGAACCGTACTTGTTGAGCGTCAGCGTGTTCTGGCCACGCGATTCCCACATGGTCAGCACGGCGTCGGCGTCGTCCGCCGACTTGACGATCTTCGTGTCGCTGCCGGCCTCGACGAGGCGCACGAGGCGCGCCTCGACCGGCGCCGGCGCGCCGGCGATCAGCAGGTGCTTGAACGCGTAGTCCTGCTGGCCGCGCAACTGGAAGCCGCATGCCGACAGCGCAACCGCGCTGCCGACAGCGAGCATCAAAAACGATCTGCGGATCACCTTCGCTCCTTCTGGGTACGTCCGATGGCCAGCGGCCGTCAGACGACGATGTTCACGAGGCGGCCCGGCACGACGACGATCTTCTTCGCCGGCTTGCCGTCGCTGAACTTCGCGAACGCGTCGTCGGCCACTGCCGCGGCTTCGATCGCCTCGCGGCTCGCGTCCTTCGCCACCTTCAGCGCGCCGCGCACCTTGCCGTTCACCTGCAGCACGAGTTCGATCTCGGCCTGCTCGAGCGCGGCCTCGTCGACCTTCGGCCACGGTGCGTCGAGCAGCGGGCCGAATTCGTCCGCGTAGCCGAGCGCCTTCCACAGCTCGAACGTGACGTGCGGCACGACCGGGTACAGCACGCGCAGCAGCACGCCGTACGTTTCACGCAGCACGCCGGGCGTCGCGCCCTTCGCGCCGTCGATCGCGTTCAGCATCTTCATCGCGGCCGACACGACCGTGTTGTACTGCAGGCGCTGGTAGTCGAAATCGGCCTGCTTCAGCACGCTGTAGATCTCGCGGCGCAGCGCCTTGTCGGCTTCGCCGAGCGCGGCCGCATCGAAGCCCGCGCGCGCGGCGAGCGCTTCGCGGTTCGTCGCGCCGAAGCTCCATACGCGGCGCAGGAAGCGGCTCGCGCCCTCGACGCCCGCACCCGACCACTCGAGCTGCTGCTCGGGCGGCGCGGCGAACATCGTGAACAGGCGCGCGGTATCCGCGCCGTACTGGTCGATCAACAGCTGCGGATCGACACCGTTGTTCTTCGACTTCGACATCTTCTCGATGCCGCCGAGCACGACCGGCTGGCCGTCCGCGTTCAGCGTCGCGCCGACCGGGCGGCCCTTGTCGTCGTGCGTGACCGTCACGTCGAGCGGGTTGTACCAGGTCTTCTTGCCCGATGCGTCCTCGCGGTAGTACGTCTCGTTCAGCACCATGCCCTGCGTGAGCAGGTTCTTCGCCGGCTCGCCGAACTTCACGAGGCCGAGGTCGCGCATCACCTTGGTCCAGAAGCGCGAATACAGCAGGTGCAGGATCGCGTGCTCGATGCCGCCGATGTACTGGTCCATCGGCATCCAGTAGTCGGTGCGCGCGTCGACCATCGTGTCGGCGTCCGGCGCCGTGTAGCGCGAGAAGTACCACGACGAATCGACGAAGGTGTCCATCGTGTCGGTTTCGCGCTTGGCCGCCGCGCCGCACTTCGGGCACGTGCAGTTCAGGAACGCTTCCGACTTCGCGAGCGGGTTGCCCGAGCCGTCCGGCACGAGGTCTTCCGGCAGCACGACGGGCAGATCCTGCTCGGGCACCGGCACGTCGCCGCACGACGGGCAGTGGATGATCGGGATCGGCGTGCCCCAGTAGCGCTGGCGCGACACGCCCCAGTCGCGCAGGCGCCACGTGACCTGCTTGTCGCCGAAGCCGCCGGCGTTCAGGTCGGCCGCGACCGCGTCCACGGCTTCCGCGTAATGCAGGCCGTCATACTTGCCGCTGTTCACGCAGACCGCGATTTCCTTGTCGCCGTACCACTCCTGCCAGGCGTCGAGCGAGTACTGCTGGCCTTCGGCCGAGATCACCTGCTTGATCGGCAGGCCGTATTTCTTCGCGAACGCGAAATCGCGCTCGTCGTGGCCCGGCACGCCCATCACCGCGCCTTCGCCATAGCTCATCAGCACGTAGTTGCCGATCCACACCTCGACCGGCTCGCCGGTCAGCGGGTGCGTGACCGAGAAGCCCGTCGCGACGCCCTTCTTTTCCATCGTCGCGACGTCGGCCTCGGCGACGCCGCCGCGCTTGCATTCGTCGATGAACGCGAGCAGCTCGGGCTTGTCCTGCGCGAGGCGCGTGGCGAGCGGATGCTCGGCCGCGATCGCGCAGAACGTGACGCCCATGATCGTGTCGGCACGCGTCGTGAACACGCGCAGCAGCTTCTTCTCGCCGTCGAGTTCGTACGGGAAGCCGAAGTTCACGCCGAAGCTCTTGCCGATCCAGTTCTGCTGCATGATCTTCACGCGCTCGGGCCAGCCGAGGCCGTCGAGGTCGTTCAGCAGCTCATCCGCGTACTGCGTGATGCGCAGGTAGTACATCGGGATCTCGCGCTTCTCGACGAGCGCGCCCGACCGCCAGCCGCGACCGTCGATCACCTGCTCGTTCGCGAGCACGGTCTGGTCGACCGGGTCCCAGTTCACGGTGCCCGTCTTCTTGTACGCGATGCCCTTCTCGAGCATCTTCAGGAACAGCCACTGGTTCCACTTGTAGTAGTCGGGCTTGCACGTCGCGATTTCGCGCGACCAGTCGATCGCGAGGCCCATCGACTGCATCTGGCCCTTCATGTAGTCGATGTTGTCGTAGGTCCACTTCGCGGGCGGCACGCCGTTCGCCATCGCGGCGTTCTCGGCCGGCATCCCGAACGCGTCCCAGCCCATCGGCATCAGCGTGTTGTAGCCGTTCATCCGCAGATAGCGGTACATCACGTCGTTGATCGTGTAGTTGCGCACGTGACCCATGTGCAGCTTGCCGGACGGGTACGGCAGCATCGACACGCAGTAGAACTTCGGCTTCTGCGAATCTTCCTTCGTCTTGTAGGCATCGGCTGCGCGCCAGTCGCCCTGGGCGGCGGCTTCGACGTCGGCGGGTACGTATCTCTCGTGCATGGTGTGGTTCGGACTAGGCTTTAAGCGACGCGACGGCGCGCGCGCAGGAGTGGATCGAAAATCGTGCTTGCCCGGCGGACCTGCAGGTTCGCTGTTGCCGGACCTGTTCGCGGTTGCCGGGCATTTTCCGGGTAACCCGCAGCATGCCCGGGTAGCCTGGAAAATTCCGGGTTACCTGAAAAAAGCCTGCCAACCGGGAAAAACGTTGATTATACCGTCCGCGCCGGCCCATTCGACCGGTCTTGCGGCGCGCGGCCCGATCCCGTGGCCGGGACAGGCCCGCCGGCTCCGCTCAGCGGTTGGCCGGCACGGCGGGCGCCGCCGCGGAACCGCCCGCCTGCGGCGGCACGTCGGTCACGAAACCGATCCGCGTGAGGCCGGCGGCCTGCGCCGCGCCCATCACCTGCGCGATCACGTCGTAGCGGGTCGCACGCGACGCGCGCAGCCGCAACTCGGGCGGCGCGCCGCCCACGGCGGCGGCCCGGAAGCGCGCGGGCAGCGCATCGAGCGCGACCGGCGCGTCGTCCCAGTACAGCTTGCCCGCGTCGTCGATCGACAAGGTGACGGATTGCGGCGTGTCGCGCGCGACGCTGGCCGCGACTTTCGGCAAGTCGAGCCGGATCGCGTGCGTCATCAGCGGCGCGGTGATGATGAAGATGACGAGCAGCACCAGCATCACGTCGATCAGCGGGGTCATGTTGATCTCCGCCATCGGCGCTGACGTCTTGTGGTGCTCGAGTCCGCCGAATGCCATGGTCGCTCCTCCGGAATGGGCGCGTCAGGCTTCCTGCGCGCACACGAACACGTGCAGGTCGCGCGCGAAGCCGTCGAGTTCCTCGGCGAGCTGGCGCACGAGCCGCCCGAGGATGTTGTAGGCCAGCACCGCGGGAATCGCGACGACAAGCCCGAACGCGGTCATGATCAGCGCCTCGCCGACCGGCCCCGCGACGTTCTCGATCTGCGCCTGCCCGCTCGCGGCGATGCTGCCGAGCGCGTGGTAGATGCCCCACACGGTGCCGAGCAGCCCGACGAACGGTGCGGTGCTGCCGATCGACGCGAGCAGCACCTGGCCGAATTCGAGGCGCCGCTGCGAGCGCAGCATCGCGTGCCGCAACGCGCGCAGCACGCGCTCGCTGCGCTCGACGCGCGCGGCCAGGGCCGCCGGGTCGTGGTCGTCGGCCGCATC
>NZ_JAAGPC010000186.1:0-233 GCF_017104595.1 Burkholderia sp. Tr-20390
TAACAAAGGTGCTGTACATCACATGTAGCAGAAGAGTACGATGCACGTATCATCGATACATCAGCAAGCACGTGTACACACGACATCCAGACAGAGAGTAGCGCTCGGGAGTAGCATTGGTTAAAGATCGCTGTTCATCTGCAGTGAGTGTGAGTCTGGTGAGATATCAGTCTTGCTTTCTTTCTTCGTAGTGTTACGTCTTCATATTTTATTTTTTTTTTTTTTTTTTTTTT
>NZ_JAAGPC010000187.1:0-16801 GCF_017104595.1 Burkholderia sp. Tr-20390
TCGCAGAACGGGCTGCCCGACAACGTCGTGTCGATCGCGCCCGCGCTCGAACCGCGCGTCGGCGGCGCGGCGCTCGGCGTGCCGCAAGTGAATGCGCCGGTATCGGAGGGCGCGGCGAAGGCCTCGCCGTACTACTTCACCGACGGCTCGCTGCAGGGCTGGCAGGGGACGCCGCAGGACATCGTCGTGCCGTCGAACGGCCTTGCTTCGCCGGAAGCGTTCGGTTTGCCGGGCGACGACGCGCTGCGCGAACTGCTCGCCGTGCATCGCGACGTGCCGGTGTCGCGTGCGTCGGGCGCCGACGTGCCGCGCTACTTCATCGACGATGCGCACGCAGCCGAGCCGCAAGGCCAGCTGTATCGCGGCGCGCATCCGCCGTTCGACGTGAACGCGATCCGCCGCGATTTCCCGATCCTGCAGGAGCGCGTGAACGGCAAGCAGCTCGTGTGGTTCGACAATGCAGCGACGACCCACAAGCCGCAGGCCGTGATCGACCGTCTCGCGTATTTCTATGCGCACGAGAACTCGAACATCCACCGCGCCGCGCATGCATTGGCCGGCCGCGCGACGGACGCGTACGAGCATGCGCGGGAAACGGTGCAGCGTTTCATCGGCGCATCGTCGCCCGACGAGATCGTGTTCGTGCGCGGCACGACCGAGGCGATCAACCTGATCGCGAAGACGTGGGGCGTGCAGAACGTCGGCGAAGGCGACGAGATCATCGTGTCGCATCTCGAGCACCACGCGAACATCGTGCCGTGGCAGCAGCTTGCTGCGCTCAAGGGCGCGAAGCTGCGCGTGATTCCGGTCGACGATTCGGGGCAGGTGCTGCTCGACGAATACCGGAAGCTGCTCAACGACCGCACGAAGATCGTGTCCGTCACGCAGGTGTCGAACGCGCTCGGCACGGTCGTGCCGGTGAAGGAGATCGTCGAGCTCGCGCATCGTGCGGGCGCGAAGGCGCTCGTCGACGGCGCGCAGTCGATCTCGCACATGCGTGTGGACGTGCAGGCGCTCGATGCGGATTTCTTCGTGTTCTCCGGGCACAAGATCTACGGGCCGACCGGGATCGGCGTCGTGTACGGCAAGCGCGCGATCCTCGACGACATGCCGCCGTGGCAGGGCGGCGGCAACATGATCGCGGACGTGACGTTCGAGCGCACGGTGTTCCAGCCGCCGCCGAACCGGTTCGAGGCCGGCACCGGCAACATCGCGGATGCGGTGGGGCTGGGAGCCGCGCTCGACTACGTGAACCGGGTCGGCATCGAGAACATCGCGCGCTACGAGCACGACCTGCTTGCGTATGCAACGAGCGTGCTCGCGCCGGTGCCGGGCGTGCGGCTCGTCGGCACGGCCCGCGACAAGGCGAGCGTGCTGTCGTTCGTGCTGAAGGGCTATGAGACCGAGGAAGTCGGGCAGGCGCTGAACGAAGAGGGCATCGCGGTGCGCTCGGGGCATCACTGCGCGCAGCCGATCCTGCGGCGCTTCGGGCTCGAGGCCACGGTGCGGCCGTCGCTCGCGTTCTACAACACGTGCGACGAAGTCGATGCGCTGGTGAGCGTCGTGCGGCGGCTTGCGACGGGGCGCTGACGCCATTCGCTTGCGGCGGCCCGGGTGGGTCGCCGCAAGCGCTTTATCGCTACCAGAAAGTCAGAACCGCACGACCTGCTTCTGCTCGACGCTGAAGCCGTCGCGCAGCACGCTCGCCGAATCCGCGAAGTAGCGGCGGGTTTCCGACAGCAGGTCGGTGTTGCCGCGACGGCAGAACACGACCCCCGATCCTTCCTCCGTCAACAGTTCGTCGATCAGCGATTCGGGTTGCCCGATATCGGCGAGATGGACGTTCTGCACGCCGTGCGCAAGCGCATCGAGCGCGTCCCGTACGCAAGGCGCCGCCGTGGCCGCCGGGTGCTCGGCGAGCCAGTGCTCGAGTTCCGTGATGCCGTACAGCCCCGCGAGTTCGCCAAGTTCGCGCAGCAGCGTGCCGTCGACCATCATCACCAGCGTGACGGCGCCCGTGCGCTGCGCGAAGAGGCTGCCGAGCCGTTCCGCGCGCAGCAAGTGATCGTGGCCTGCGTCGTCCGGGGCGACCGGCATCACGACGGGCACCAGCCCGTTCTCGAGAAACGCGTTGAACGTGGTGCCGTCGAACCGTGCGACCGCGCTTGTGCCGACGCGGTCGGAATCCGCGCTCGCCACGAGCAGGCCGCCGTCGTGACCGTCGATGCCGATCGCCTTGGCGCCGTGACTGCCGATCAGGCGCACCAGTTCATGATTGACGCCCGCCATCGCCGCGTGAACGGCGTGGATCGATTGCGTGCCGGAGGCGGCCGGCACACCCTGGACGACGATCGGGCGAACGCCGGTGAGCGCGAGCAGCGCGACATCCTGCGCGAATGCCTGGCGGGCGCGCGCATCGCTCGCGGCGCCGCCATCGACGATGACGACGGTCTGCCCGTGCAGGGCCTGCATGAACGGCAGCGAGCGCGCCAGGCCGGCTACGCGGCGGGACGTCAGGGTGGGACTTTCAGGGTCTGGGAACATGGGAGTCCGAATGGATGAAGGGAATGCCTGTCGCCGCAGGGTGCGGCATCAATGCGGCATCAATACGTGCGTTGCATCAGCTGGTGAATCTCGCCGGGCGTCAGCGCGTCGCGCGATGCCTGCCGGAACGGGCGTTCGCTGAAACACCGCGCCGCGTCGGCGAGCAGTTCGAGATGTGCGCGGTTGTCTTCCTGCGGCAGGACCAGCACGATGAACTCGCGCACGGGCTTGCGATCCGGTGCGTTGAAGCTGAACGGATACTGCGCGCGAACGAACAGCGCGATGGCCGAGCGAAGACCCGCGACACGCGCATGCGGAATCGCGACGCCCTGGCCGAGGCCGGTCGAGCCGAGTTGCTCGCGCTTCGTCAGTTCGGTCCTGATCCGTTCCGCGGATACGCCGCTGCTGCGCTCGACATAGCGCGCGACGAGGTCGAACAACTGGATCGCGCTTTCGACCGGTACGTCGAGCAGGATGTGGTTCGGCGGGCACGCGTCGGCCAGCCGGGTCGCGAACGGTGCGCCGCCGCGTCGGTAGGGAAGGTCGGGTTGGCCGCCGGCGGCGGCCTGCTGCGTTTGCATGCGGATCTCTCCGTGTCGGGATGACAGGGAAATCCTAGACAAAACCGCGTAAAGACGGTGTTAGATACGAGCGGGCCCGGCATTAAAATTGTGTATCGATTGCCGGTGGAACCGGGCCCGAAACGTAGCGCTTCAGGTACCCGACAGCACGAACGGCAGCGTCGTCAGCAGAAACACCGAAATGCCGACGACCGGCGCACCGAACGCGATCGCCGCGAACGCCACCGCGGCGCTGGTCAGCACGAGCGTTCTCGACACCCGTCGGTGCCGGTCGTGTGCAGCCGCCCTGTCATCGCGGATTGCATCGGTCCGCGTACCGATCACGTGTTTCCAGAACGTCAGGCCAAGCATGATGGCTCCTGTATGAAAGATGGCCGGGGCTGGGCGCGCGACGCGCCCGCCAGGCGGGTCAACAACGCTTGAGCTTGAGCACGCGCGAGATCTGCCCGGGCGTGAAGCTGCTGTTGCGCACGTAAGGCGCGCAGTCGAGCGGAGCGGTGAGTGATTCGCTGACGACGTACTGGCCGACGAAGCGGTACGCGTCGGTGGCGATGCGGATGAACACCGGAATCGAGTCGCGTTGCGCGGCGAGCGTCCTGCCGGCCGCCCGCGCGGATGCGCTGCCGTCGCAGAGGATCACGTCGGGTGCGTGCGGGTTGAGGTCCGTGCGCAGGCAGGCGGCCACGACCTTGCCGTTCTTCGTCGGCAGGAATGCCTGTTTGCTGCCGCCGCACGCGGTGTGGATGAATTCGCGGGTGTACTGCTTGTCGATCTCGAACATGATCGGTCTCCGGTATCGGGACTATCCGTTGGTTAAATCAGGTATGCAAAGCAATGCGATCGGATCGACATTTATGATGCAGGCATGCCAATCGATCGTTGCCGGGGCGGCGGATCGATGGCGCGTCGTGAGGCGGGAGTTTCCGCGCGAACACGCTTGCATCGCGCGATGCGCGGCTAACGCATCGACGTCGTGTTCAAGCGTGCACGGGAAGGACTACGGCGCGCACCGTCCGCCTGCTGGCAGGACGGTGGCTCGGGAAAAGAGACGCAGGCGTCCTGCCGGTCAGGCAGAAAAGCAACTCGGCGGGCGAGGACTTCGGATGCGCATGTGCGTACTCGGTGAGGGATGGATTGCGAACACATTCTAGTGAACGCATGCGCGGGCGCAAGTAAAAAGGTCGTAAAGGTTGTGTAGTCCGTGCGGTCCGGCGCACCAGGCAAAAAAACGCGTGACGACTATCGTCGCCACGCGTTTCCGATTGATTCAGGACGGCGCGCATGCCGGCGAACCGGCATACGCGTCGGGTCGTCAGAAATCAAACCCCGGCCCACCCGCACCCGGGCCGCCCGGCGCCGCCGCCGGTGCCGCGTCCTTCGGCGCCTCGAACACGGTCGCATCGGTCGTCAGCAGCAGCCCCGCGACCGACGCCGCGTTCTGCAGCGCCGTGCGCGTGACCTTGGTCGGATCGAGCACGCCCGATTCGACGAGGTCGCCGTATTCACCGGTCTGCGCGTTGTACCCGAAGTTGCCCGAGCCTTCGGCCACCTTCGCGACGACGACGCTCGCTTCCTCGCCCGCGTTCGTGACGATCTGGCGCAGCGGTTCCTCGAGCGCGCGCAGCACGATCTTGATGCCCGCGTTCTGGTCGGCGTTCACGCCCTGCAGTTCGCGGATCGCCTGCCGCACGCGGATCAGCGCGACGCCGCCGCCTGGCACGATGCCTTCCTCGACGGCCGCGCGCGTCGCGTGCAGCGCGTCGTCGACGCGGTCCTTCTTCTCCTTCACTTCGATCTCGGTGGCCCCGCCGACCTTGATCACCGCCACGCCGCCCGCGAGCTTCGCGACGCGTTCCTGCAGTTTTTCACGGTCGTAGTCCGACGTGGCTTCGTCGATCTGCACGCGGATCTGCTTCACGCGCGCTTCGATGTTCTTCGCATCGCCCGCGCCGTCGATCACGGTCGTGTTTTCCTTGCCGACCTCGATGCGCTTCGCCTGGCCGAGTTCGGCGAGCGTCGCCTTCTCGAGCGTCAGGCCCGTTTCCTCGGCGATCACCTGCCCGCCGGTGAGGATCGCGATGTCCTCGAGCAGCGCCTTGCGGCGGTCGCCGAAGCCCGGCGCCTTCACGGCGACCGTCTTCAGGATGCCGCGGATGTTGTTCACGACCAGCGTCGCGAGCGCTTCGCCTTCGACGTCTTCCGCGATGATCAGCAGCGGCCGGCCCGACTTCGCGACCTGTTCGAGCACCGGCAGCAGGTCGCGGATGTTCGAGATCTTCTTGTCGTGCAGCAGGATGTACGGGCTTTCGATCTCGGCGATCTGCTTGTCCGGGTTGTTGATGAAGTACGGCGACAGGTAGCCGCGATCGAACTGCAGCCCTTCGACCACGTCGAGCTCGTCCGCGAGCGACTTGCCGTCCTCGACGGTGATCACGCCTTCCTTGCCGACACGGTCGATCGCTTCCGCGATGCGCTGGCCGATCGATTCCTCACCGTTCGCGGAGATCGTCGCGACCTGCGCGATCTCCTTGCTCGTGGTGGTCGGGCGGCTGATCTTCTTCAGCTCGTCGACGGCCGCCGCGACGGCCTTGTCGATGCCGCGCTTCAGGTCGAGCGGGTTGAGCCCGGCCGCGACGTATTTCTGGCCTTCACGCACGATCGCCTGCGCGAGCACGGTGGCCGTCGTGGTGCCGTCGCCGGCGGCGTCGCTCGTGCGCGACGCGACTTCCTTCACGAGCTGCGCGCCGATGTTCTGCAGCTTGTCCGCGAGTTCGATTTCCTTCGCGACCGATACGCCGTCCTTCGTGACGACCGGCGCGCCGAAGCTGCGTTCGAGCACGACGTTGCGGCCCTTCGGCCCGAGCGTGACCTTTACCGCGTTCGCGAGAATGTTCACGCCTTCCGTCAGCTTCGCCCGTGCGACGTCGCTGAAAATGATTTCCTTCGCTGCCATGATTGCGCTCCGTTATTGATTGACGACCGCGACGATGTCTTCTTCGCGCAGCACGAGAAACTCGTTGCCGTCCACCTTGACGGCTTGCCCCGCGTACTTGCCGAACAGCACGCGCTCGCCGACCTGCAGGTCGGGCACGATGCGCTGGCCGTCCGTATCCTTGCGGCCGGGGCCGACGGCGATCACTTCACCCTGGTCGGGCTTTTCCGCCGCGCTGTCGGGGATCACGATGCCCGATGCGGTGGTGGTTTCCTGGTCGAGTCGTTTCACGATCACGCGGTCGTGCAAGGGGCGTAGGCTCATTGGTTCGTCCTGTGCTGATCTGTTGAATTGGGCTGGCACTCTTTAACAGAGAGTGCTGACGAGTATAAAAATGCGCGGCGGCGCGATCCAATAACGGATTCCGAAATGCATTCGCGCCGTCGTGCAAAAGCGCGTTGCCTCCGCTATTGCGAAACGGCCTGCTGCGCGGTCGGCGCGCAGACCGGGTGGATCGTCTCGCCGGCGAGCACGCGCTTCACGAACGGAATCGAATCGACGAGCGACGCGTTCACGGTGCCGTTGTGTTCGCGGCCCGCATACAGGTGCGCCTCGACGGTCGTGCCGGCCGCGCACGCGTCCTTCGCAAGCGCGAGTTCGAGCGGCGCGAGCCCGTCGTCCGCGCCCGCGCCGATGAAGACGGGCGTGGCGATCTTCAGCGTCGGGTATTTCAGGTATTCGTCCCACCAGGCCTTCAGCCGTGCATCGCCGCCGGGCTTGACGGTGTTCGCGTGCGTGAGGTGCGCGAGCGCCGCGTCGTCCTCGAGCGACGCGAGGCAACTGATGCGCGACTGTTCGAGGATCGGCAATGCCTGGTCGGTCAGCACCTCGTCCGCGCGCAGCGACGGGTCGATCTGCTGCGCGGAGAGCACCGAATAGAACTGGTACGCGAGCGTCGGATCGACGCGCTCGGGATCGCGCCGGTACGCGCTCTCGAACTTCGGCAGCGACGCGAGCGTGGCGGGCGACGCGTTGTAGATCGTGCCGGTGGCAACGGTCGCGCGGATCGCGAGTTCGGGCGCATAGGTGGGTGCGTAGCCGGCCGCCGCGAACACGGCCGAGCCGCCTTGCGACTGGCCGACGAGCACGACCTCGTTCGCGAGGCCCGGCACGCCGCCGAGCACCGCGCGCACGCTGTCGAGCAGCGTGTAGCTGTTCGAGCGGTTGTTGAGCTGCGGATTCGGGCCGGGCGTGCCGAGCCCCTGGTAGTCGGTCGCGACGACCGCGAACCCTTGCTGAAGCCACGCGTTCAGGTAGCGCACGTCGCGATACGAGCGGCCGAACCACGATGGCGCGCAGATGTCGGCCATCCCGAACGTGCCGTGCGCCCACGCGACGATCGGCCAGCCGCCGGCCGGCGGCGTGCCGCGCGGCACGAACAGCGCGCCCGACACGGCGATCGGCGTGCGGCCGCCGACGCCGTCGGTCGATGCATAGAGGATGCGCAACTGGTGGCCGGCGCTCGCGAGCCCGAGCGTCGCCGGCAGCGGCTCGGTGCGCAACAGCACGCCGGGCGTCGCCGGAATGTCGCGGTCCCATGTGTAGAACGCGGACACGCGGCCGTCGCCCTGCAACGGATCGGGCGCAGGCACGCGGCCGGGGGAAGCTGCATGCGAGAGGAGAGACGAGACGGCGAGCGCCGAAGCCAGCAGGGTGCGCGCGGCGTACCCGCGCAGGGGGAGGAGCGTCATGGTCGGATGGGTGTCGGTAAAGTCGGATCGGGCGCGCCGGACAGCGCGCGGCGCGGGCCGACCTCGACGCAAGTTTCGAACCAGCGCAGCCGTTGGGCGCGTGGCGCGAGACACGACGGGCCGCTGCGCCGTACGGCGAGCCGCGCACGCTTTCGGCGGCTGCGCGTCGAGCAGCAATCCGGGCCGGCAGGCTGTTGCTCCCGCAACAGAGGCGCACGCAGGGATCGCACGGTGCGCGTCGTGCAAAAAACGCACGCGCACCGCGCCACGGGTCTTCGGCGCATGCCTGCCCGGCTGGCACGATTGCTGCTGATCCGGTGGCCGTGCTTTGCAGCGTTATGGCATTGCGATGCGAGCCCATCTATCTACCCGATCAAGGAACCCGTCCTCATGCCAGTCACCTCAACCATCGACAGCGGCGAACTCGTGGCATTCGTCGAGCGCGCCACGCGCGAATTCACGCAGGCCGAGCGCGTGCTGAAGGACACGCGCACGCTGTCCGCGACCAACACGTTCCAGGCGTTCCAGCGCGTGCCGGGCACGGAACTCATCGTCGCGCTGTCGGCGCCGAGCCCGTGGGCCGCGTCGCGGGAGATCCAGCCCGTCGTCGTGACGTTCGACGGCGACGTGCTGCACGGCGACGCGCGTGCGGGCGGCAACGGGCCGCGCTATGCGGACGTGTTCCGCGAGGCGCCGGAAGTCGGCGTCGTGATCCACGTGCACGGCCCGTACCTCGGCGCGTGGGCGAGCGCGCATCGCCCGCTGCCGATCCGCTATGCGCCGGCCGCGCGCTACACGCGGGCCCGCGAGATTCCGGTGTACGTCGATCGTCGCCCCGGCGAGCCGCGCTTCATCGTCGACACGATCCGCCGCGACCCCGAGGTGCCGGCGATCATCGAGGCGAACGGCGGCGCGACGTTCTGGGGTAAATCGATCCTCGACGTGTCGAAGTACATCCTGATCCTCGAGGAAGCCGCGTATTTCCAGGCGCTCGCGGAACCGCTCGGCGGCTCGCTCGAGTTCGGCCCGGGCGCGCTCGAGCAGCAATGGAAGATGACCGGCCTCGCGTGACCTCGTGCCGCGGCCGGCGCAATCCGGCCGCCGTCATACCGATAGCTCGATGAATTGGTTCGTGGCCGGCGCGCGCCTTGCTATCGTCGAACCTTCCCCGTTCAACACGCCGGTCGTGCCATGGCCATCTTCAGCTTGCCGGACCCGACTTCGCATGCGATCACGATTCGTGCGAAGGCGCTGACGTTCGACGATCCCAAATCGCGGGTGCTGCTCGAGCGCATCCAGCTCGTCGCGCCCAGCGACGCGACCGTGCTCGTCACCGGCGAGAGCGGCACCGGCAAGGAGCTGATCGCGCGCCTCGTGCACTCGCTGAGCGAGCGCCACGACGGCCCGTTCGTCGCGGTCAACTGCGGCGCGTTCTCCGAGACGCTGATCGAGAGCGAGCTGTTCGGCCACGAGCGCGGCGCGTTCACCGGCGCGATCAACAGCCAGCCCGGCTGGTTCGAATCCGCGAATCGCGGCACGCTGTTTCTCGACGAGGTGGGCGACCTGCCGCTGTCCGCGCAGGTGAAGCTGCTGCGCGTGCTGCAGGAGCGCGAGGTGACGCCGGTCGGCTCGCGCAAGACCGTGAAGATCGACGTGCGGCTCGTCGCGGCCACCAACGTGAATCTCGAAGCCGCGGTGCGCGCGGGCAATTTCCGCGAGGATCTGTACTACCGGCTCAACGTCGTGAAGCTGAGCCTGCTGCCGCTGCGCGAGCGGCCCGGCGACATCGCGCCGCTGATCGAACACTTCATCGACACCTACGCGAAGCGGCTGCGCGTGGCCGCGCCGACGCTGACGGACGCCGCGCGCGCCCGGTTGCATGCGCACGCATGGCCCGGCAACATCCGCGAACTCGAGAACGTGATCCACCACGCGGTGCTGATCTGCGCGGGCGGCGCGATCGACGTAAGCGACCTGCAGTTTTCCGCGCTGTCGCTGGCGCCCGATGCCGGTGATCCGCGCAGCACGGCGGCGGCACCACCGCGCCGTGCGCGCGACGTGGCCGAGGCGACCGATGCGCTGCGCCACGCGGTGATCGAACTGCTGGATCTCGGCACGCCGGCGCTGTGGCAGCACATCGAGGACACCGTCTACCGCAGCGTGTTCGACTACAGCGACCACAACCAGCTGCGCATGTCGCGCCTGCTCGATCAGTCGCGCAACATCGTGCGCGCGCGGCTCGCGCAGCTCGGCATCCTGAAGCCGCGCGACGCGGGCGACGCCGACGCCGACGCGCGGCTGCGCCGTCAGGCGTGATCGCGCCAGCGCAGCGCACGCTGCGCGATTCGCTCGCATAGCGCACTCATGCCGACGGCAAGCGCCGTCACGCCCAGCACGCAGACCAGCAACACGTCGGCACGTGCGCCGGCCTGCGCGTTCTGCATCAGGCTGCCGACACCCGCACCCGCGTTGAACAGCAGCTCGCTGCTGGTCGCGGTGATCCATGCGAACGGCACGGCCTGCAGCACGCCCGCGAACAGGTCGGGCAGCGCGCCCGGAATCAGCACGTCGCGCCACAGGCCGATGCGCGTCAGGCGATACGACTGCGCGAGTTCGACGTAGCGCGGATCGACGCGGCGCAGCCCGTCGAAGCTGGCGGTGGTCATCGGGTAGAACGCGGCGAGCGCGATGATGAACACCTTCGCGAATTCACCGGTGCCGGCCCACAGGCTCAGCAGCGGAATCAGCCCGAGCAGCGGCACGTAGCGCAGCGCCTGGAACGCCGGCTCGCCGAGCTTGCGCGCGAGCGTCGAGCGCGCCATCGCCGCGCCGAACACGAGCCCGAACGCGACGCCGGCCGCGAGGCCGAGCGTCGTGCGGCGCAGGCTCGCGCCGAGATCGGTGGCGAGTTCGCCGCTGCGCGCGAGTTCGACGAGCGCGGCGCCCACCTGCTGCAACGGCACGAACGCGTATTGATGGGCCGCGTCACCGGACGACGCGGATTGCCAGGCGGCGACCAGCAGGGCCGGCACGACGAGGCCGCGCGCACGACGGCGCAGCGCGGCGAACGAGAATGAGGGGATGGCGCGGGTCATTCGGATACCTGTTCGTTCAGCGCGCGGGCGTCTGCCAGCGCAATGCGTAGCGTTGCACGAGCGCGATCGACCGGTCGATCGCGAAGCCGATCAGCCCGATCACCGCGACGTCGATGAGCACGACGTCGAGCCGCAGCATCTGCCGCGCCAGTTCCATCATCTGGCCGATTCCGCTGTCGGCGCTGAGCAGCTCGACCGCGACGAGCGCGAGCCACGCGCGCGCGAGCGCGATCCGCACGCCGGTCAGCAGCGGTGGCAACGCGGCCGGCAGCAGCACGTCGCGTAGCAGCGCGAAGCGGCCGAGCCCATAGTGCCGCGCCATCTCGACGAGATCGCGCGGCGCGTCGTGCACGCCCGTGTACGCGGCCAGCGCGACCGGAAAGAACACGGCCTTGCCGACGACGACGAGCTTCAGCGGCTCGTCGACGCCGATCAGCAGGATCAGCAGCGGAATCAGCGTGAGCGTCGGCACTTGCCGCAGCAGGTCGAACGTCGGCCGCAGGTAATCGGCGAACAACCGGCTGCGCGCCAGCAGGATGCCGAACGCGGCACCACCGGTCGCGCCGATCGCGAAGCCGAGCGCGAGGCGATGCAGCGTGATCAGCAGGTTGTCGCGCAGTTCGCCGGTGTCGAGCAGCGTGCGCAGCGTTGCCGCAAGCCGCTCGGGCGGTACGACGAGCTGCGGCGGAAACCAGCGCTGCGCGCTCGCGAGCCACCACAGCGCGACGAATGCGACGGGCGTGGCCCACCACAGCGCGATGCCGCCGAGCCGTGCGAGTCCGGGCAGGCGGAGCGCGCGTGCGCCGGTCGACGCGAGGGCATGCATCGGCATCAGCGGCTCGCGACGCGCGCCGCGTCGGTGCGCCAGTAGCCGTCGAGCCCGAGCTGCTTGAGCGCGGTCGACACGAACGTCGGCGCGAGCAGCGCGTTCACGTCGACCGGCGTGGACGTCAGGCCGGCCTGGCGGCTGTACGCGATGACGTCGCGGTAGTGGCCGGTCAGCGCGGGCGTGAAGAGCGGCGCCCATTGCTCCTTCCACGGTGTCGCCTCATCCGCGTATTCGCGGCGCACGATGCTTTCCGGCTGGCCGGACGCGCTCAGGATCTTCACGTACGCGTCGCGGTTCTGCGGCTGTGAGATCCAGTGCGCGGCACGCACGTAGGCGGTCGCGACGAGCTGCGTGAGGTCGGGGTAGCGCCGCACGAAATCGTCGGACGCCCACAGTTCCGCGCGCATCTTCCAGTCGTCGGGCGCGGTCTTGGTCGACCAGATGATCTTGCCGACGTTCTTGTCGACGAGCGAGTACGCGTCGGACAGCGTGAAGAAGCCGTCCACGCGGCCGGCCGCGACGGCCGCCGCGCCGGCCTGCGGGTCGAGGTTGTAGATCTTGAAGTCGGACAGCTTCAGCCCGTTCTCGGCGAGCAGCTTGCTGAACGTGACTTCCCACGGCCGGCCGCGATTGAGCGCGATGCGCTTGCCCTTCAGGTCGACGATCGATTTCGCGGTCGAGCCGGCCGGCACGACGAGATACGTGTTGCTGCCGACACCGCCCGGCACGATCAGGCGCGTATGCGTGCCCGACGCGTTGACGACGACCGACGGCAGGTCGCCGTAGCCGGCGAAATCGATGCTGCCGTTCGTGAACGCTTCGTTCACGAGCGTGCCGACCGCCGCGGTCGACACGGGCACCCATTGCAGCTTCACGTGCCGCGCGGCGAGCGCCTTCTCGAGCGACTTGTCGGCGTCGATCAGTGCCGACGCGCCCGCGTACTGCGTCTTGCCGCCGCTCGAATAGGCGACGGCGGCGATTCGCACGACCTTGGGCGCGTCGTCCGCATGCGCGGCCGGTGCGGCGAGCGATGCCGCGACGAACGGCAGCGCGGCGAACAGCGCGCGCAGCGGGCGGCGCAGCGAGGCGAGGGAGAGCGTGTGTTTCATGATGGTCTGGTACGGTAGGCGGAAAAGGGGCTCACGCGCGCTTCTGCAGCGACGGCCGCAGCACGTCGGCGAGCGGGCGCGGGTCGATCCAGTCGGCGACGTCGAAGTCGGCCTCCAGAAAACCGTGGTCGTGCAGGAACGTCTTGAAGTCGTCGAGCGCGGCGACCGATTCGTCGTCGAGATTGACGCCGAGATGGCGGTGCAGCTGGTTGCCGTACGCGGCGCGGACCCAGTCGATCGACGACGCGGTTTCGCCGGCCACGTAGAGCGCGGTTTCGTCGGGATGCGTGCCGGCCCAGTCGCCGGCCGCGACCACGAGCTTCAGGAAGCCGGCGACGATGTCCGGATGATTCGCGAGCACGTCCGCGTTGACGGTCAACGGGCGCGGCGTGCCGTTGTTGTTGCGGATCGCGCGCTCCGGATGAAAGCCGATGTCGATCACGACGTGCGCGCCGATCAGCTGCGCGATCTCGAGGCCGGTCGAGCCCTTCACGTAGATCGCGTCGACCTCGCCACGCAGCAGCGCGCCGGCTTCGGCCGCGTACAGCGCGCGGCTCGAAAAGCCGTGCGGCGACGCGAACAGGTCCGCCGCGCGCGCCGGCCCGACGGCCTGCAGCGTGCGGGCGCGCACGTCGACGAGTTCGACGTCGCGCGTGGTCAGCCCGTCGAGGCTCAACGCGTTGACGAAGCCGCGCAGCGCCGACGCGCGAAAGATGTCGATGCGGTCGTCGGGGCGGCTCGGGATCGCGATGCGGCGCCCGCGCAAGGCCTTCACCGAGCGGATGCCCGACTCGGGCCGCGCGAGGATCAACTGCGATTCGTCGACCCACGACAGCCCGATCACGCGCGTGTTCGCGCCATTCGAGCGCGCCCACATCGCGGGGATGCTGCCGCCCTGGCGGAACGACTGCGCGAGCGTGTGATCGCTGATCGACGACACGTCGTGCCGCGTGGCGCCGCGTGGCGAGCGGATCGCGACGCCGTCGGCCGACGTCTCGCCGTTGAGCCAGCCGAGATGCACGGCGATGCCGAGCGGGGTCGGCACGGGCGACCGGGCGTACCAGAACGTCTGCTGCTTGTCCGATGACGAATCGGGCCTGTCTGTCATGGGTGAGATTCCCTCTCTGCGTGAGCATGGTTGAAGCCCGGTCGCGCACGGTGTCGGTGTCGCACGCGCGGGCCGGTCAACGTTGCAAGTTCCGGGCCAGTGAATGGAAACGGCGCGGCCGCACGCGGCGCGGGCATCGCGCGGGAGGAGCGGTGCGCGTACCGATGCAGGGCCTGTTGCGCCAGCAACAGTCGCGTCGGTTGCTGTTGCACGCGCAGCAGCAGTGCGGGCGGTGCAGCAGCGCGATACGGGCGTGTCGTGACGGCATGGGCGACCGCGAGCGGCTGCGATCCGATTGCCGCTGACGCCCGGCATGCAAGGCACTGCGCAGGTTTGCCGGCAGCCGCGCAGCTGCCGTGGCGAGCGCGTTGGCACACCGCGTGCTTTACAGCGCAGCACTCGCGCGGCACGCCGATGCCGCACGCAATCCGAATGGCCCGACCAGGAGAACTCCGATGGCTGTTGAATTTCTGTGGCGCCTGCCGATGCATGGCGACGGCCGGCGCGCACACGACCTGCATACGCGCGGCGAATGGAACCGCCAGCGCGCATCGCGCGTCGCGCCGAAAGTCGACGACGACGATTTCGGCTACATCGACTATCTGTCGCAGGTCGCGCGCGCGGCCGATATCGCCGGCTTCCACGGCGCGCTGATTCCGATCTTTCGTTTTACGGAGGAACCGTGGGTCGTGGCGGCCGCGCTGGCGCGCGAGACGCGCCGGCTGCGGCTCCTGATCGCGCTGCAGCCGCATTTCGTGCATCCGGTCTATGCGGCGCAGATGGCCGCGAGCCTGCAGCGGATCAGCCGCGGGCGCGTCGAGTGGAACGTCGTCACCGGCGGCGGCGGCCCCGACCAGCGTGCCTACGGCGACTTCATCGATCACGACAGCCGCTATGCGCGCACCGACGAATTCCTCGATGTCGTGAAGGGCGTCGCGGCCGGCGAACCGTTCACGTTCGACGGCCGCTTCTACCGCGTCGAAGCCGGCGGCCTGCTGCCGCCGCTGAGCGGCCAGAAGCCGCCGCGCATCTACCTGGCCGGCGCGAGCGACGCCGCGCTCGCGGTCGCCGCGAAGCACGGCGACGTGCACCTGAGCTGGGGCGAACCGCTCGCGAAACAGAAGGAAGTGATCGATGCGGCGCGCCGCGCGCTCGACCGCCAGAACGCCGAGCGCGACCTGCGCTTCGGCATGCGCATCGACATCCTGGCGCGCGAGACCGAGGAGCAGGCGTGGGCCGAGTTGCGGCAGATGTTCGCGACGGTGGGCGACGCGACGCGCGGCGGCTTCGGCGGGCGCGGCGAATCGTCGGAGTCGGTCGGCGCGAAACGCCAGTTCGCGCTGCACCAGGGCAACACGCAGCACTTCGACGACCTGATCGTCGGCCCGAACCTGTGGGCCGGGATGTCGCAGATTCGCGGCGGCCCCGGCTGCGTGATCGTCGGCAGCCACGAGCAGGTGGCCGAGCGGCTCGCGGAATACGTCGACATCGGTGTGTCGACGTTCATTCTCGCGAGCAACCCGCATCTCGAGGAGGCGTACCGCGTGGGCGAGGAAGTGCTGCCGCTCGTCGACGGTGCGCTGAACGCGCGCGGCACGCAGGCGGCGCTGCGCGTGGCCGGCGCATGAACGCGACGGCATTGCCGCGCCATCCAACGACATCGACAAGGACATCCACCATGACGACACTCGCTGCGCAGGCCACGGCCTGCGACGCACTCTGGTACACGCGCTGCCCGGTGCCGACCGCGCTCGGCATCGCCGTGCACCGCGGCTGGTTCGACGAGGAGTTCGGGCCGGACGGCATCACGCTGAATTCGCTGCAGGAGACGGCCGATGCCGGCAAGCGCGAATCGCATTTCGATCACAGCCTGCCGCACTCGTTCCGGCAGGGCGGCAACATTCCGGCGCTGTGGGCGCGGGCACGCGGCGCCGATACGCGCGTGATCGGCCTGTCGTGGACCAACGAATTCCAGGCGATCGTCACGCTGCCCGATCGCGGCATTCGCTCGGTGCGCGATCTGCGCGGCCGGCGGCTCGGGTTGCCGCGCCATCCGATCAGTATCGACTTCTGGCGGGCGGCCGCGCTGAAAGGCTTCCTGAGCGCGCTCGAACTGGAAGGGCTCGGGCACGGCGACGCCGAATGGGTCGACCTGCCCGACGAACGTGAACGTCGCACCGGGCCCGCATCGTTTGCGCGCGGCCCGCACGAGTACGGGATCGAGATCGCGGCCCTCGTGCGTGGCGAAGTCGACGCGGTGTTCGTGAAAGGCGTCGAAGGGCTCGAGACCGTGCATCTGATCGATGCACAGGTCGTCATCGATCTCGGCGCGCACCCCGATCCGCTCGTGCGGATCGGCAACGGCACGCCGCGCACGCTGACCGTCGACCGCGCGCTGATCGACGCGCGCCCCGATCTCGTGAGCCGTTTCCTGTCGGTGGTGGTGGGGGCGGGCGACTGGGCCGCGCGCCATCCGGCGGAGACGGTTGCGTATATCGGCCGCGAGACGCGGGCGTCCGACGAGTGGGTGCGCTATGCGTATGGCGCGGACGTGCACCGCCATCTGGAGACGGGGCTCGCGCAGACGTCGATCGACGGGCTGGTCGCGTTCAAGGATTTCCTCGTCGAATGGGGCTTTCTCGAACAGGATTTCGATGCGCGCGCGTGGATCGACCCGGCGCCGTTCACGCGCATCGACCGGCAACGCCATGCGTGGGTCGCGTAGCGCGCCGCGGCGCGTCATTGCAAGGAGTCGAGCATGACAGGTCTGACGATCGAATACGGCGTGCCGCCGGCGCGCCGGCATGCGGCGCGCGCTGCGCCGCGTACGGGTGCGAGCGGGGCGGCGGCGG
>NZ_JAAGPC010000188.1:0-269 GCF_017104595.1 Burkholderia sp. Tr-20390
TACCTCTCTCTATCGCAGACATATACGTCTAGTGTCATGCAGTCTGAATCAATCTAAGCTACGCTCTACTATATGATATCATCAGCTTCAGTCTCAGTACGGCGACACGCGACCTGCACATCTACTGTCATCAACACATCATCTGACAGATATCTCTATATTACGCACTTTTCTATTATTTTTCTTTTCGTCACGTCGTGTCCACTTCTTTTTTTTTTTTTTTTTTTTTTTTTAATGACACGCCCACCACCGAGATCTACCCCATGCCA
>NZ_JAAGPC010000189.1:0-16683 GCF_017104595.1 Burkholderia sp. Tr-20390
TCCGCGAGCCGCGCGGCGTCGCGCCCGATGCGGATCGCGCGCACGCCGCGCCGCGCCAGTTCCGCGACGACGAACCGCCCGGTATGACCCGTGGCGCCATAGACTGCAACCGTCATTCGATCATCCATGATCCACTCCGATACAGAACGGTCTGTTTTATAGGACAGACCTGTAGCGTCGTCAAGCACGCGGTGCTATGATCGGCTCACTGTTGCGGTAGGGGCGGCCAGCACGGCCGGGTCGAGATGAAAAAGGAAACAGGCACACCAGGGAACGCGCCCGATACGCGCGAACGCATTCTGCAGACGGCCAGCGAGCTGTTCTACCGGGAGGGTACGCGCGCGGTCGGCGTGGACCTGATCGTCGCGCAGGCGGGCGTGGCGAAGACGAGCCTCTATCGTTACTTCACGACGAAGGACGACCTGATCGAAGCGTTCCTGCTGCGCGAGGACGCCGATTTCTGGGCGCATTGGGATGCGGTGGCCGCGCAATACCGGCGCACGCCGCGCGAGGAACTGGATGCGCAGCTGCAATGGATCGGCGAGCGCATTGCGCGCCCCGGCTATCGCGGCTGCCCGCAGATCAACATCGCCGCCGAATACGCGGACGGCAACCATCCGGCCCGCAAGGTGGCCGTCGCGCACAAGCAGGAATTGCGGCGCCGGCTGACCGAGCTGGCGGATGCGATGGGTGTCGACGAGCCGGAAACCTTCGCGCTGCGGCTTGCGACCGTGATCGACGGCGCGCTGAGCAGCGGGCAGGCGTTGCATGCGCATGGGCCCGTGGCTTTCCTGCAGGAATTCGCGCAACTGCTGTTGCCGAAGAAGGGCCGCAAGTAAGCCGCCCGGCCGCGGCGATCCGCGCGCCGGTCCGGCTCAATCGCGCGCGGCCGGATCGACCGACAGCGCGCGCAACTGGCCGCGCAACTGATCGACTTCTCCCGGCGCGAACGGCCGTTCGATCTCGGCATGCGTCTGCTGCCACAGCGGAAACGCCGCGGCGAGCAGGTCCTGGCCGGCCGGCGTCAGTTCGAGCAGGCGGCTGCGCCGGTCGTCCGGATCCTGGCTGATCGTGACCAGGCCGCGCCGCTCGAGCGGCTTGAGCGCGGCCGTGAGCGTGGTGCGGTCCATCGCGAGCAGCGACGCGACCGATTTCATCGGCGCCGGCTGGGGCCGGTTCAGCGACATCAGCAGCGAAAACTGGCCGTTGGTGAGATCCAGCGGGCGCAGCACATCGTCGAAGATCCGCGCAAGATTGCGCGCCGCGCGCTGCATGTGCAGGCACAGGCAGCAATCGCGCACCATCAGCGTCGTTTCGAAGGGGAGCTTTTCTTTTCGTGCCATGTTGCAATTGTGTTGATATCAACCTATCTTGTCAAGGTCGAGGCGCGGCAGCCCGTCGCGTCCGTCACCGGAGGGGACACATGAGTGCTCAACAGCAGTTGTATCTCGCGGTATTTCTCGGGACGAAGGATAGCCCGGCGATGAAGGCGTGGATGGCGCTGCCGGACGAGGAGCGGCGCACGCGCGAGCGCGACGGCATCGCCGCATGGCATGCGTGGGTCGACCGGCATCGCGACGCGATCGTCGAGATGGGCGGCCCGCTCGGCAAGACGAAGACCATCGATGCCGCCGGTGTCAAGGACACGGCGAACGCGATGAGCGGCTTCACCGTCGTGCGGGCGGCCTCGCACGAAGCCGCGGCCGCGCTGTTCGAAGGCCATCCGCATTTCACGCTGTTCCCGGGCGTGGCGATCGACGTGATGCCGGTGCTGGCGATTCCCGGCGCGTGAACGACGCGCGAGGCCCGGCGCCGTGTATCGGCGATGCGCCGTGGCCGGCAGGTGGACGTTTTCCCGACATTCTGGATGGAGACTGGCGATGAAGCTTTACGGATTTGCCGGCACCCGCTCGCAACGCGCGCTGTGGGGGCTGAAGGAACTGGATGCCGATTTCGAGTTCATCTCGGTGAACCTGCTCCAGGGCGAACACAAGCGGCCCGAATTCCTGCGCCTCAATCCGGCCGGCAAGGTGCCCGTGCTGGTGGACGGCGACCTCGTGATTCCCGAATCGGCCGCGATCGTGCTGTATCTCGCGGACAAGTACCCGGAGAAGGCGCTGCTGCCGGTCGATCCGGCGCTGCGGGCCGAGGCTTACCGGTGGGTCATGTTCGCGGTGACGGAGCTCGAGCAGCCGCTGTGGCGGATCACGCGGCACTCGTTCATCTATCCGCCGGAGAAGCGTTCGCCGGCCGACATCGAACTGGCGCGCGAGGATTTCAGGACGATGGCCGCGATCCTCGACAAGCATCTCGAAGGGCGCGAATTCATCGTCGGCGATACGCTGACGGTGGCCGATTGCGTGACGGCTTACCTGATCGACTGGGCCGGCGAGTGCAACCTGATCGAACCGTTTCCGCAGTTGCGTGCGTATCTCGAACGGTTGTATGCGCGGCCGAAGGCACCGCAGCGGATCGCGGACGCGCGCAAGGCGGCGTGAACGGGCGGCGGCCGGTCATGCCGGCGCGGGCAACCACGAACATTGTTTCGGACTGTTGCCAATCGCTGGACACAGGTGCAGCCATCCTTTATCCCTTCAGCTTACGAAAAAAACGGTGGCTGAGGGAAAAGGATGGCTCTGGAACGAGGTGCACATAGCGCGTTAGCGCAGTGGATAACCGGTCGTCAGTCGTATTTCCTGGAGGTGCCGGGTGCGCCTCGGGCGCAGGATCTGTCGATCGTGTCGTTTGTGCTCGACGAGCGGCTTGGCGAGCCTTATCGAATCGAACTGATACTGACCAGCCCGGTTTCGCTTGCGCGCGACGACTATCTCAATCGCCCGGCGACCTTCACGATCGAGCCGGCGGAAACGGGTGGACCCGCCGACGCAGTGCGCACCTTCGACGGTTGCGTCACGGCGTTCGGGCAGGTTCGCATGACGCGCGATTTCGTGTCGTATCGTGTCGTCGTCGAGCCGTTCGTCGCGCGTCTGCGCCTGGCCGAGGCGTCGCGCATCTATCAGCAGCAGTCCGTGCCGGAGATCGTCGAGTCGATCCTCAAGCGCCACGCGTTCCGCGCTCATCAGTTCTCGTTCAAGTTGCGGAGAGCCTATCCGCGTCTTGCGTTCCGCATGCAATACCGGATGTCCGACTGGGACTACATCCGGCTATTGATGGAACAAGCCGGCCTGTTCTGTTTCTTCCGCGCGGGACAGCATGGGGACGAACTGCATTTCGGTGACGATGTCGACGCCTATACGTATCGCCCGCATGTCGTCATTCCGTACCGCGAGGCAAGCGGTCTCGAAACCGGTCACGAGGCCGTGCTGTCGCTCGAGTCGCTGAGTGAAACGGTTCCGCAGTCGGTCAAGGTCGCCGATTACAA
Organism: Burkholderia sp. Tr-20390; assembly: GCF_017104595.1. Taxonomy (NCBI): domain Bacteria; kingdom Pseudomonadati; phylum Pseudomonadota; class Betaproteobacteria; order Burkholderiales; family Burkholderiaceae; genus Burkholderia; species Burkholderia sp. Tr-20390. The sequence goes on from NZ_JAAGPC010000189.1 coordinate 3,383, forward strand.
CCCGGAAAAGGCATACGACCGCTTCAACGCCGAGGCGAATGTCGCTCGCGACGATCAGACGACGTGGGGCCGGCGTTACGTCTTCGGTACGCATCATCTGGACGGTGATGAAGCCCGGCGGGAAGCGCAGTTGCGTCACGAAGCTGCGGTTGCGTGGCAGGTCGTGTATTCCGGCGTGAGTTCGGTGGTGGATTTCGCACCGGGGCTCGTTGCGAAGCTCGACGAGCAACCGGCCGACGCACCGCACGGGATCGTCGTTGTGTCGGTGCGTCACTCGGGTGGCCGGGACACGTCTTATATCAACACGTTCGAGGCGATTCCCTGCGGCCGGCCGTTCCGCCTGAAGTTCGACGAGCGCCGCTGGCCGACGATCGCCGGCACGCTGTCTGCGCGCGTCACGACGCCGGACGCTTCGCCCTATGCACACCTGACGAGTGGCGGCCTCTATACCGTTCGATTCGATTTCGATTTCGACGACTGGGCGGCCGGTGGCGAATCCGTGCCGCTCAGGCTCGCCAAACCGTTCGCGGGCGACAACCAGACTGGATTTCATTTCCCGCTGCTCGCCGATACGGAGGTGGCGGTTGCATTTGCCGGCGGCGATCCGAACCGGCCTTATATCGCGCATGCGCTTCATCACAGTCAGGCGGTCGACCTGGTGACGAGCAAGGACGGCTTCAATACGCGCAACGTGATTCGCACGCGAGCGAACAACAAGCTGCGTTTCGAGGATCGGCAGGGGCGCGAAAGCATCAAGTTGTCGACGGATTACGGCGGCAAGACGCAGGTGAATCTCGGGCATCTGGTCGACCGACGGAAGGAGACGCGCGGCGAAGGATTCGAGGTCAGAACGGACGAGCGTGGGGTACTGCGTGCGGGCAAAGGGCTGTTCCTGACAGCAGATGTTCAGCCGAACGCTGGCGGGCAGGCCTTCGAGATGACCGCCGCGCGCATGCAGCTCGACGCGGCCCGATCTCGCATGCGCAGCCTGGCCGAAGCGGTCGAGAAAGCCCGAGCAACGGTGGCGGCATGCGATGCGCAGCAGGCGTTGCTGGAGTCGCAGATCAAGGATCTCGAAGCGGCGGTCCTGCTCGCGTCCGCACCGCACGGCATTGCGATCGCCAGCGGCGAGCACATGCAACTGGCGGCCGGAGGACATCTCTTCACGACGACGGGCGGCAATGCGGACGCGGCGATCGGTGGAAACTTCACGGTCGCGGCTGGGAATGCGGTGTCGATGTATGCGAACGCGCAGGGAATGAAACTGTACGCGGGCGCGGGCAAGGTCGATGTGCAGGCGCAGGCGGACGCACTCGAACTCACGGCGCTGAAGGGCGTGACGATCGCGAGCACGTCGGATGCGGTGACGCTGAATGCGCAGAAGGCGCTGACGCTGATGTGCGGCGGTGCTTATATCAAGCTCGAAGGCGGGCTCGTGGAGATCGGCAGCGCGAGCGAGATCCGGTTGAACGGGCCGTTGAGTGTCGGGCCCTCCGCGACCCGACGCCAGGCGTTGCCACTGATGCCGAAACAGGAGCAAACCGGCATGCAGCTCTGGCATGCGTACCCGAATGGCGAGCCGGTCAGGAACGCGCAGTACCGAGTAACGTTTCCGGACGGTTCGTGGCGCGAGGGCCGGCTCGATGCCAACGGTCGGGGCACGGTGGCGAACGTGCCGCATGGTGGTGGCGCGGTCCAATATCTCGAGGAAGACCACGATCTTCAGGACAAGGCGCGCAAGTGGAGTGATCCGAAAGGCGCGGCGCCATTTTCGGCGGCAGGCGGCGATGCCGTTCGGGCGGTGCCGAGTCTCGTCGGGGCAGCGATGACGGCGTCGATCCCGGAAGTCGGGGCCCTCGCACCGGCACCGGGAACGGTGGTTTCCCTGAAGGCAACGGCATCGAGCGTAACGGCAAATGTCGAGAGAGGCGATGTCGCCGGATTCGCGCGATCCTCACTCGATGCTGTCGGCCGGCCTGACGTCAATTCCATCACCAGCCGCACATCGGCATCGGTGCCCGATGCAGTTCCCGGTCTCGTCAAAACCACCGTGTCGCGTTGATCCGCGCTCTGCGATCGCGTCCTGCTCGAAACAGATAACAACTCATGGCCGAAACGACTGCTCCCGCTACACCTCAACGCCAGATTCCGAAGGCCATTCTTCAGAATGCCGAAGCACGACGCGTCATCGTCAGCCCGGTGCCAGCACCGGGCACCTCGCCGAAACTGATTGCTTCCGGTGCGGAATCGATCGGCAACCCCGGCCTCGAGATCTTCATACAGTGCCTTTACATGGTGCCGTTCGTCGGCAATGCGATGTCGCTGTACGACGTCGGCGTCGACATCTACCGGATCTGCAGCGAGCCCGGTGGCACGAAGAAGGTGCTCAACTGGGGGATCCTCGCGATCGATGCGATCGGCGTCGTGCCGGCCGCCGGAAACGCGACACGTCCGGCGCGTGCGGTCGTCAAGGAAGTGCTGCTCGCGTTTGCGAAGGGTGCGGGCGCGGCGGTGCTGGTCGACTTGTTCTGGGCCACCTCCGGCGGCGACGTGCTGACGTTCATGGCGGAACTCGATACGCACCTTCTGAAGTGGAAGACGGACATCGTCGCGGGCGTGCGCGATGCCTCGCGCACGGTACGGCGCTTCGTGCTCGATCCCGTGTCGGCGGCCGAGCAGATGGGGCGGATCAAGAAGAACACGGGCTTCCTGTCGTGGGTGCCGTCGACGGAAGAGATCGCGCTCGTCGGCATCGACCAGTTGCTCAAGGTGTCGGGGCAACGCGAGGCAATCGTCGCCTGGCTGGACGCATTCGATCGCGACACGGGGCCGATGCTCGACCGGGCGTTCGGCCGCGCGGAGGAGGCTGGCAGCCTGCTGTTCATGGCTGCGCAGATCACCGCAGAGATCAGGATCCGCAAGGCGCGCGGGATTCCGTCGCATGTCGCGCAGGCTGCGCCGGGCACGATGCGCGAGCCGCACAGGAAGACGGGTGAACATCGCGATTCGACGCAGAAAGGCGCTGCACCGAGCACGCTGCCGGCGAAAGACGGGTGCGGGTGCCCGCAGACGGCGAGCGCGAAGCCCGTCAATTACGCGATGGGCGACGAGAACCTCGAGCAGACGGACTTCGTGCTCGACGGCATCGTGCCAATCGTGTGGACGCGGCGCTACCGGTCGAGCCTCACGGCTTACGATGCGAGCCCGCTGGGCGCACGCTGGAGCAGCGCGTATCACCTGTCACTGGAGGAGCGTGACGGGGCGTTGACGTTCTTCGATCCCGACAGCCGGGCGGTGCCGCTGCCGCCGGTGGCGGTGGGGGAATCGGTCGAGGTCCCGGCTGAGCAATTCACGATTGCGCGCCCTGATGGCCGCCGGATTCTGTTGAGCTATCCGGACGGCAGTCGAGAGGATTACGAACTGCACGGCCTCGTTGCATCGGCCCGGTTTCGCCTTGCCGTCCGCACCAACCGCGACGGTCTCGGCCTGAGCTTCACCTATGACGCGGCCGGCGAACTCGCGACGATCAGCGACGGCGCGGCGAATGCGATCCGTATCGAATACGTCGATGGGCGCGTATCGGCGATCTACCGTGCGGGTGTTCCGGGCCTCGTGAACGAGGCGCTCGCGCGCTATACGTACAGCCCCGAAGGCGACTTGACGAGCCATGTCGACATGCTCGGTTTCCGGCGCACGTACGCGTATGAACAGCACCTGCTCACGCGCTATGCAGACTTCAACGGCCACCCCGCGAACCTGGCGTGGGACTGGCCGGGCCGCCACGACGGCGTGCCGGCGCCGGCCGATGCACGATGCGTCAGGACATGGCACGGCAACGAAGGCCCGCATGTGCAGGACGACATGCACTTCGAGTATCACCGCGAGCACTGGTACACCAAAGTCACCGATGCCGACGGCCACGCCACGATCCACCGCTACGACTTCCACAACCGGATCGTGCTGGTCGAACACGCGGATGGCTCGACCGAATCGTACGAATGGGACGAACGGCACCGTCTGGTCGGCACGAAGAATGCGGCGGGCCACACGCAGCGCTTCGCCTATGACGACCAGGGGCGACTGACCGCCGAAACCGATGCGCTCGGCAATACGACCCGCACTGAATACGATGCATCGGGTCTGCCGGTCGCGGTCACGACCCCGGACGGCCGCGTCACCCGGACCGAATACGATCCGCTCGGCCACCCGGTTGCCGTGACGGACGCGTCGGGTCGCACGACCCGCTACGCATGGAGTGTCCAAAGCGAACTGCTGTCGCTGACTGACCCGAAGGGCGGCGTGACGCGCTTTCGTTACGACCATGCGGGACGGTTGGCCGAGGCGACCGACTGTTCCGGCCACGCGACGCGCTACGGCTATGACGAGCGCGGCCACCTGTCGAGCGTCACCGATGCAGAGGGCCACGACACGCTGTATCGCTGCGATGCGCGGGGGCAGGTCGTGAGCGTCACGCATGCGGACGGTACCGAGGAGCGCTTCACGTGGGACGGTGAAGGCAACCTGCGGACGTACCGTGACGGCGCGGGCCAGGTCACGGAATACACGTTCAATGCACGCGGGCAGCCGACCTGGCGCAAGGATGCGGCGGGCCGGGAATTGGCGTATGGATACGACCGGCAATGGCGGCTGGGCACGTTGACCAACGAGAACCATGAACAGACGAGGTTCCGCTACGACCGGCTGGGCCGCCTCGCCGAACAGACGGACTTCGACGGCAGCACGACGCGCTACGAGTGGGACGAAGCGGGGCAACTGACCGGCTCGCAGACCGGCGGGATCGAGACGACCTATGCGCGCGATCCGCTCGGCCGGCTGACGCAGCGGGAGACGAAGGGCGCGGGCGGTCGCGGTCAGGTGACCGAGCGCTTCTATTACGACGCCCGCGGGCGCCTGACGACCGCGCAGGGGCACTTCAGTCGCGTGTACCTGCACTACGACGATGCCGACAACCTGATCGCGGAAGAGCAGACGATCTACCCGGATACCGGCAGCGCCTACACGACGGTGACCCGGCACGAATACGACGCGCTCGGCAACCGGATCCGCACGCAGTTGCCGAACACGCGGACAATCGACTGGCTGCGTTACGGCTCGGGCCATCTGCACGGCGTGCTGCTGGATGGCCAGCCGCTGGTGGATGTCGAGCGCGATTCGCTGCATCGCGAAACCCTTCGCCGGTACCGCGGCTTCGAGCAGACACGCGAATACGATCCGATCGGGCGGCTCAAACGGATGATCGTGCGTCACGACGCACAAAAGACGTTACCGAAAGACTGGATCGCCAGTCGCCGGCTGGGCTACGACGCGGCGGGCCAACTGACGCGCATCGAGGACCTCGTGCGCGGCGCCACGGACTATACGTACGACCCGACCGGGCGCCTGCTGAAGGCGACGACGCCGGACCTGAAGGAAGTGTTCGCATTCGATCCGGCGGGCAATCCGGTGGATCCGGAGAAGATCCCGCCGCGCCCGAGCGAGGAAACGATCGAGTCGGCCTCGGCGCGGATGCGGCGACAGATGGCGCAGGATCGCGCGTGGTGGGACGCACATCCGGGCGAACGGTTGCCGGAGGCGCAGCTCGCGCGGCGCTTGCGGATAGCCGACGAGCTGGACGCGCTGACCCGGTGGGAGAAGTCGCTGCCGAAGTGCATCGGCAATGTGCTGAAGGAACTGAATCGCACGCGCTACGAGCACGACGCGCGCGGCAATCTGGTGCGCAAGACGGAACCGGGCGGGGTGACGTGGCTGTACGACTATGACGCGGCGAACCGGCTCAGGCGTGCCGATCGCTATGCGAAGCCGCCGGCGGCGAACGAGGTTGACCGGCTCGAGCGGACGGCGAGCGGCGTGACGTCGATCCCGGGCACGGTGCGGCCGGAGTTGCGCGTGAGCTTCACCTACGACGCGTTTGGCCGTCGCCGGATGAAGGAGGTCGGGAGAAAGGACGGCAGTATCGACCGGACGGTGTTCACGTGGGACGGCGACGTGCTGCTGATGGAGGAACGGTTCCACATTGCGCCGCTGGAGCTGCAAGAGCGCGATTCGCGCGCGCATCGGGCGGCGCAGGTGGTGCGGGAGGATCCCGACGATCCGTACTCGGTGCCGGTGGCGCAGCGAATCCATACGTTCGGCGAGTGGCGCCAGTGGCAGGGGGCGTCGCTGTACCTGCACGAACCCGGCACGTTCGTGCCGCTGGCGCGACTGGACGAGACGCTGGTGGAGGCGGCGTTCATCGCGACGGGCACGGATGGGCGGTTCGTGCAGGTGCCGGCGAAGACGCGGCATGCGACGCTGTTCTATCAGAACGATCACCTCGGGACGCCGCAGGAGTTGCTGGATGAATCGGGGAAGGTGGTGTGGCTGGGGCGGTATCGGGCGTGGGGTGGAGAGAAGACGGTCTGGCGGGAGATACCGGAGCGGAACGAGGTGGGGAACGCAATCCGGTTCCAGGGGCAGTATCGTGATGAGGAGACGGGGCTGCACTATAACCGCAACCGCTACTATGATCCCAATACGGGTAGGTTCATATCGAAGGACCCGATCGGGCTGCAAGGTGGGCTGAATGCGTGGCAGTACGCGCCGAACCCCATCACGTGGATCGATCCGCTGGGACTTTCTGCTGCATCCGATCTGCCTCGGGTGAAAGGACGCAGTGTGTCACGTGTAGGGTCGGTGCTGAATGATGCGGGCTTTGCCAAAACGAAAGACAATGGCGTGAACGAGACTTGGAAGCATGCGGACGGATCGGAGGTCCGGGTTCATAAATACGGAAACAAGTGCCCTTGTCCTTATAGATCGGGAAATAACGCTCACGTCCACAAGGAAGATCCCGCCGGGAATCAACTTAATGATCGTGGACTTGTATCACTGGATCCAAATGAAACGCACATTGGTATCCGTAACCCTGCTGATCTGCCAGCCGTTCGAGGGAGGCCGCACGGATCATGAGCTATGAATATAGATTGGTGTTTGACGACACTGCTTCAGCGCAGCTTGTCATCGATTCACTGAAGTCGAGTGACGCCTGTGTTAAAGCGCAAGCTCAGGAAGTCTGTCTGAAGGATCGGGAACTACAGACGTCGGCTGAATATGATGCTAGGTTGACTCAAGAGGGTGATCGGTCGTTATGGCTGGAAGTTAATTTTAGGTCGCTGAATTTGTACAATTTGGTGCAAGGAGCATTGAGCAGCAGGGGCGTTAGATGCTTCGAAGATGGGGATTGGGACGATGAAGTAACGCTGAAGGAGGCGTTTCGCATCAAGTCCAGTAACTAACAACAAGGGCCGCGACAGCGGCCCTTGTTGTTAGCGAGGTTGGCGGCGATCCGGGCCGATGATGATCTGCTCGGCCTGCGTCACTGCGTCACTGCGGCGCGGCGGCAATGGTGAGCTTGCCGCGTTCAACGTGAACGCAGACTGACTGACGACGCCACAGCCATTCCGCTGCGTGTCGTCACACGTCGTCAGGCCCACCGAGCATGCGACACAGCATCGACAGGTCGCTGAGCGTGACGTGCGGCGTCGCGGCCTGCTGCTGCACGCGCTCCGCTTCCCGGTGCGTATCGCGCACCACCCACGCTGCCTGAAGCCCCGCGTTCAATGCGCCGACGATATCGAGGTGGTAATCGTCGCCGACATGCAGCAATTCCGCCGGTGGCACGTCGAGCGTTTCTGCCGCCGCATGGAAGATCCCGGGCTCCGGCTTCGCGACGCCGAACGCCTGCGCGCTGAGCGTCGCACGAAAGAATTCGCCGCCGCCGGTCAGTCGCAGATCCGCGTTGCCGTTGGTCACCGCGATCAACGGAAACCGCGCACTCAACCACGCGAGCGCCGGCAACGCATCTTCATAGAATTCGACCCGGTTGCGTGCGGCATAGAACGCTGCGTACGCACGGTCGGTGAGCGCGACATCTTCGTTCGCGCGCTCCAGCGCAAGCCGGATCGAGCCGATCCTCATCGCGCGGAAGTCGCCGGCGAGGTCGGGGCACAATCGTTCGTATTCCTCACGCAAGTCGCTGAGCGCCTGCTGCGTGGGCAGCACCCGCTCGGTACCGGGTGCATGCTCGATCAGCCACGTGCGAAGCTCCCCTTCGGCCCGTACGACGGATGGCCCGAACGGCCACAGGGTGTCGTCCAGGTCGAACGAGAGGGCGGAAACTTGGGTGAGACGCATGGAGCTTGACGGGGAGTTTCGTTTTACCAGGGCCACGGAATGGAGATTCCGGTGCCGTTTTCGAGGGCCTGCCGATACAGGAAGCGTGCGACGGTCAGGTCCTGCAGCGCGAGCCCGGTCATGTCGAAGACGGTGATCTCGTGCGGCGCGCGGTCGACCGTCGCGATTCCGGCGAGGATGTCACCGATTTCCGTGCGTGGCAAATCCGGCGCCCACTGGCACTCGCCGATGCTGCGCGCCTGGTCGTGATCGTCCACGAAAATCCGCGCGCGGTCCAGCACGCCTGCCGGCAGCTCGCGCTTGCCGGCGGTATCGGCGCCCACGCAGGTCAGGTGGGTGCCCGGCTGCACCGCATCCGCATCGAACAGCGGGCCGCCGCCGGGCGTTGCCGTGATCACCACGTCGCTATTGGCCACCGCGTCGTTCCGCTCGCGCGCCACGCCGATCGTGCATCGTTCCCGGAAGGCCGATTCGAACACCGGGTCGGACTTGCCGCTGGCGCTCACGTACTGCACGGTGCACCGTTGCGGCAGCAGCCCGAGTGCATAGTCGAGCTGGACACGCGCCTGCACGCCCGTGCCGAACACGCAGATTCGCGCGCTGTCGCGACGCGCGAGCAGTTGCAGACCGAGGCCGCCGGCGGCGCCGGTTCGCGCGGTGGTGATCGCATTGCCGTCCATGATGCATAGCGGTCGGCCGGTGGCCGGGTCGAACAGCGCGACGGTGGCCTGATGCGGTTCGCCGCCGAGCCCGCGGTTGCCGGGCCAGAATCCGGCCGCCTTGAAACCGAGCAGGTCCTGATTCGCGACATCGCCCGACTTGATGCCGAACACGCCGCCGGTGTGCAGCTTCTCACGCACCACCGGGAACACGCGTCCGGCCCGCTGACTATGCAGCACGAAGGCTTCGCGAACGGCCGCCGTCACTTGCGCGGCCTGGAGGGCGGGCGCGACGGTATCGCGGTCGAGAAGCAGGAGTCGGTCGTCGGTCGGCATGTTCGGGCAAGCGCTTTCGGCGCCACGCATATCGGGGTGGTTTAAATTTTGTCCAGATTTGGACAAATAGTCAATGAATCGACGGGGCGGCACGGGCGCGCGGCTTTGCTCACCACCCGTAGAAGCGCGGCCACGTTTGCGCGCCGCCTTCTTCGCCGATCGCCTGATATTCGGGATGTTGCGCACCGGTGGCGCACGCGTGATTCGGCAGGATGCGCAGGCGGGTGCCGATCGGAAACCGTTGCGCGATGCCGGCGTCGGGCGTGCCTGCCCGCGACACGATCCCGTGCTCCTGGTTGGCTGCGCTCATCACGTAGTCGCCGAGCACGTCGCCGTGTTCGGTGCAAACTTGCCCGTAGCCGAAATCGTGCGCCTGGCGCTGCGTGCCGCGGTCGCGGCTCATCGCCATCCAGCCGGCGTCGACGATCGCCCAGCCTTTTTCTTCCTGGTGCCCGATGACGGTGGTCAGCACCGACAGCGCGATGTCGGACAGGTCGCACACGCCGATGTTGTGCATCACGAGATCGAACATCACGTACACGCCGGCGCGCACTTCGGTCACGCCTTCGAGATGTTTCGCCGTGAGGGCGGTGGGGGTCGAGCCGATGCTCACGACCGGGCAAGGCAGCCCGGCAGCCCGAAGGCGCTCCGCGGCTTGCACGGTGCGGCTGCGTTCCTGCTCGGCGATCGCCGCCAGCGCGTCGGGCGTGTTGTATTCGTAGCTGGAGCCCGCGTGTGCCAACACCCCGCCGAGCACCATCCCGCCGTCGACCAGTGCGCGGCCCACGTCGATCAGCAGGTCGGCGTCGGGCGGAATCCCCGAGCGGTGACCATCGACGTCGACCTCGATCCACACGTCGAAGCGCTCGTCGTGCGCGCGCCCGAATTCGGCGATCGCGTGCGCGGCCGGCAGGCTGTCGGCGACCAGCTTCAGGTCGCAGCCCTGCCGGCGCAGCGCGACCGCCTGGCCCAGCTTCGCGGGCACCATGCCGACGGCGTAGACGATGTCCCGGATACCGTGCGCGAAAAACTGTTCGGCTTCCTTGAGCGTCGACACCGTGATGCCCTGCGCGCCAGCCGCGATCTGGGCATCGACGACGTGCGTGCACTTGGTGGTCTTGACGTGCGGCCGGAACCTGACGCCGAGCGCATCCAGATGCGCCTGCATGCGGCCGATGTTGTGTTGCATGCGGCCGACGTCGATCAGGGCGGCCGGGGTGTTGAGGGTTTGAAGGTCCACGATGCGTTGCCTCGGAGGGTTGCCGATGCGGACACTGTAGGGCCGTCGATGAGTCTCGGGTTTAACGCACTGCTAATCCGGCATTAAAGGCTGTTTAATCGAAAGGATCGCGTGGACCGTGGCGCGGCTCACGCGTCGCCGCGCCACGGCGGCGGGCTGAGCAACCGCGTGGCGGCCTCGAGGAACACCCGTTGCCGCGCGGAACGGCCGGTGCGCGACGGCAGCAGCGCCGTCACGGGGGCGGGCGGCAGATGCCAGTCGGGCAGCAACCGGACGAGCTTGCCGTTCGCCAGCAGCGGCGCGACGTCCCACTCGGAGCGCTCGACGATCCCGAGCCCGGCCAGCGCCCAATCCGTGATGACGGTGCCGTCGTTCGACGACAGCGCGCCGGTCACGCGGATCACGGCGGACCGGCGCGGTTCGCCCTTGACGTCGCCGCCTTGCGAGAAGCGCCAGCGCGGGATGTCCTCGTCGTTCTCGCGCAGGCACAGGCAGTCGTAGCGGGCCAGGTCGGACGGATGGTTCAGTTCCTTGATGCGGCGCGCATAGGCGGGGCTCGCGCACAGAAAGCGGTCATTGGGCGCGAGCGGATACCCGATCCACGACGACGACTTGAGGCTGCCGACGTGAACGACCACGTCGGCGCCCGGCGCGCTGGTCAACGGGCTCTCCGACAGGTGGAGCGCGATGTCGAGCTTCGGATGCGCGCGCTGCACGTCGCGCACGATCCGCGCGACGTACTTGCGGCCGAAGCCGAGCGGGGCGACGACGCGCAGCGTGCCGCGCACGTCGCCGTGGTCGCCCGAGATGCTGACCGGCAGCGCCTCCACGCGCTCGAGGATGTCGACGGCTTCCTGGTACAGCCGTTGCCCTTCGTCGGTCAACGCGATCCCTTTCGGCTGCCGCACGGCGAGCCGGGCGTTCAGTCGCGCCTCCATCCGCTGCAGGCGAATCGTGACCGCGGGCGGCGTGAGATCGAGCAGCCGCGCGGCCGCGGCCAGCGAGCGCGACGTGCCGATCGCGCGGACGAGTCGAAGGTCGTCGAGGTCGAGCATTTCGTTTCTCTTAATGCTGGGTGTGCCGAGCATTAAACCGCACATCGCGACGCGAATCCATCGATGCTGCTGTGGATCGCGTCGGTCGCGCATCGAATCGGATGGCCTGGCTGCTTCGAATGACACGGCCCGCGGCGCCATGCACCGTTACCGGCCGAGCCCGACAATCAGCGACCGGTGCGCGGCCACCCCGGCCATCACGCCCGACGCCGATGCGAACGTTGCGTTGGTCATCGGCGTCGACGCGTCGCCGGCCGCGAACACGCCGGCGACGCTCGTCTGCTTCATTGCATCGACGCGCACGACCGGGCCGAGCGGCCCGTCGTCGAACGCGCAGCCGAGCTGCTGCGCGAGATCGCTCGCCATCGCCGTGCGTGCGCCGACGAACAGTGCATCGATCGGCACGACCTGCCCGTCGGCGAGCCGCAACGCTTCGATCCGCGGCGCATCGCCGAGGATTTCCACGACCGGCGACTGCTCGATGCGCACGCCGCGCGCATCGAGCAACGCGGCTTCTTCTTCGTTCGCTTCGACCACGCCCTGCGTGAACCACGTCGTCGGGCCCCAGTCCGGAATCAGGATCGCCTGATGCACCGACAGCGGATGCGTGGCGAGCACGCCGAGCCGTTGGCCGCTCACCTCGTATCCATGGCAGTACGGACAATGCAGCACGCTCACGCCCCAACGTTCCGCAAGCCCCGGCAGTGCAGGCAGTTCGTCGCGGATACCGGTCGCGAGGATCAACCGGTCGGCACTCGCCCGGCTGCCGTCGGCGAGCGTCACGTGGAAGCGGCCGTCCCCGTCGCGCTCGGCCGTGCGTACGTCGCCTGCGATCCGCTGCACCGTGGGGTACGCGGCGAGCTGCGCGGCGGCTTCGTCGACGATCTGCGCGGGCGGCTTGCCGTCCTGCCCGAAAAAACCGTGCGCGTGCGCGGCAAAGCGGTTGCGCGGCCGGCCGGCATCGATCACGAGCACACGGCGGCGCGCCCGCGCAAGCTGCATCGCGGCCGACAGCCCTGCAAAGCTGCCGCCGATCACGATCACTTCATGATGGCCATGCATGCACTGACTCCTTTCCTGAACCTGCGTGAATGACGGACGTGCTCCGATGGTGGTCGTCTCAACTCAACTCAACTCAACCCAACTCACGAAACACGAGAAGTTGCATGATAGGGCGATGGTATCATTCACGCAACTTCAAAAGTTTCGAGAGAGGAGAGCGCCGCTCGTGAGAACCGATAGCCGCTTGTCGCGGATGCTGCATGCGCTGATCCACATGGATCAGGCCGACGGCCCGATGACGTCCGACGCGATCGCGACGATGTTGTGCACGAACCCGGTCGTCGTGCGGCGCCTGTTCGGCGGCTTGCGCGACTGCGGCTACGTGCAGTCGGAGAAGGGGCATGGCGGCGGCTGGGTGCTGAGCGTCGCGCTCGACGACATCACGCTGCTCGACGTCTATCGCGCGGTGGGCGAGCCGCCGCTGTTCTCCGATCTGGTGACCGACGACGAGGCCGAATGCCTGGTCGAGCAGGCCGTCAACGCGCACCTGTCGGCCACGCTGAAGGAGGCCGAGACGACGCTGCTCGCCCGCTTCGGCGAAGTCACGCTCGGCATGCTGTCGCGCGATTTCGAGGTGAAGCACGCGAAGCGGCGCAAGCCGCGCTGACGCACCGCAGCATCGCCGTCGGGCGTCGCACGTGCTCGCCGACGATCTGCCGAAGCTGTGGCCGCTGATCTATCCGGGCCAGTCGGATACCGCGTCGTTCGACAACTGTCTCGAGCTGCTGGTGATGGCCGGCTACCCGCTCGTGCACG
>NZ_JAAGPC010000190.1:0-16679 GCF_017104595.1 Burkholderia sp. Tr-20390
TCGCCAGCCGGCGGCGCCACCCGCGCCCGCCTTGCGCCGCCGGCCGCGCCAGTCGCGCGCGCAGGCGAGTTCCGACGCGCTGCAGCAGGCGTTCGTTCAGCTTTTGCTCGAACGCGGCTACGCGAAGGCGACGATCCGCGAGATCGCGGCGGTCGCGGGCGTGAGCATCGGCACCTTCTACGAATACTTCGGCGACAAGCAGAGCCTCGCGGCGCTCTGCATCCACCGACACGTGCTGGCGTTGGCCGACCGGCTGCGCGACGCCATCGCGCGGTTGCACGGCGCGCCGCGGGCCGAACTGGCCGCCGCGCTCGTCGACCTGCAGGTCGAGGCGATCGGCGCCGACGCGGCGCTGTGGGGCGCGCTCTTCGCGCTGGAACGGCAGGTGTCGCCGCTCACCGCCTACCGTCGGCATTACGACGCGTATGTCGCGCTGTGGCGCGACGCGCTCGAGCACGCGGCCGATCCGCCGCCGGCCGCGCGGCTCGACGGGCTCGCGCGGATGGCGCACACGATCTGCTACGGCGGGCTTTCGCAGGCGTTGCTGACGCTCGGGCCCGCGTTCGACATCGCCGCGCTGCGCAGCGAACTGCGGGCCGTGCTGCTCGCCTACCTGGCGGCGATTGGCCGGTAGTATTCCTAGGGGAAATGCCTGATTCGCATGTCGCCCCGGCAGGCTAGCCTTGCCGCTGCATACCCCTCTGCGCGAGCCATGAGAAAAATGCATGGCCGCCATGACGAACTTTCGATTGTCCACCGATATTGGCTCGGGCTAAATCGTGCGACAGATGCAGGCCGCGCGTGTCGCGCACGGCCGCCCGAAGGACATCAGAAGGAGGAGTCATGCGAAGCGCGACCGCGCCCCGTTCGAAACTGCCCGACGTCGGGACGACGATCTTCACGGTGATCGGCCAACTGGCTGCCCGGCACGATGCGTTGAACCTGTCGCAGGGGGCGCCGAATTTCGCGCCCGATCCGGCGCTCGTCGAAGGCGTCGCGCGCGCGATGCGCGACGGCCACAACCAGTACGCGCCGATGGCCGGCGTCATGGCGCTGCGCGAGCGGCTCGCCGAAAAGACCGAGGCGCTGTACGGCCCACACTACGACCCGGCCACGGAAATCACGGTGATCGCCAGCGCGAGCGAAGGGCTCTACGCGGCGATCAGCGCGCTCGTGCATCCGGGCGACGAGGTGATCTACTTCGAGCCGTCGTTCGACAGCTATGCGCCGATCGTGCGGCTGCAGGGCGCGACGCCGGTGGCGATCAAGCTGTCGCCCGAGCATTTCCGCGTGAACTGGGACGAAGTCGCCGCGGCGATCAACCCGCGCACGCGGATGATCATCGTCAACACGCCGCACAACCCGACCGCAACGGTGTTTTCGGCCGACGATCTCGAACGGCTTGCGCAGCTCACGCGCGATACCGGCATCGTGATCCTGTCCGACGAGGTCTACGAGCACGTCGTGTTCGATGGCGCGCAGCACCAGAGCATGGCGCGCCATCGCGAGCTGGCCGAGCGCAGCGTGATCGTGTCGTCGTTCGGCAAGTCGTTCCACGTGACGGGCTGGCGGGTCGGCTATTGCCTCGCGCCGGCCGAGCTGATGGACGAGATCCGCAAGGTGCACCAGTTCATGGTGTTCGCGGCCGACACGCCGATGCAGGTCGCGTTCGCGGAAATCCTCGCGCGACCGGACAGCTATCTCGGCCTGTCGGCGTTCTACCAGGCCAAGCGCGACCTGCTCGCGCGCGAGCTGGCCGATTCGCGTTTCGAGCTGCTGCCGAGCGAAGGCTCGTTCTTCATGCTCGCGCGCTTCCGGCACTTCTCGGACGAAAGCGACAGCGATTTCGTGCTGCGCCTGATCCGCGATGCGCGCGTCGCGACGATTCCTCTGTCGGCGTTCTATACCGACGGCACCGACGCCGGCGTGATCCGGCTCAGTTTTTCGAAGGACGACGCGACGCTGGTCGAAGGCGCGCGGCGGCTGCGTTCGCTGTAAGGCCCGTACGGAAACCGGCGACGGGACGTCGCACCGACCAGACACAGGAGATCACGATGAAGCACACGGCCACCCTGAAACTCGCGTTCGCACTCGCGTGCGCCATCGGCTCGGGCGCGGCGCTCGCCGACGCGCAGACGCTGCGCTTCGGCCTCGAAGCGCAATATCCGCCGTTCGAATCGAAAGCGCCGAACGGCGACCTGCAGGGCTTCGACATCGACGTCGGCAATGCCGTCTGCCAGACGGCGAAGCTGTCGTGCAAATGGGTCGAGACGTCGTTCGACGGCCTGATTCCCGCGCTGCAGGGCCGCAAGTTCGACGCGATCAACTCGGCGATGAACGCGACCGAGCAGCGGCGCCAGGCGATCGACTTCACGACGATCATCTATCGCGTGCCGACCCAACTGATCGCGCGCACCGGCAGCGGCCTGCTGCCGACGCCGGAATCGCTGAAGGGCAAGCGCGTCGGCGTGCTGCAGGCATCGATCCAGGAAACCTTCGCGAAGGCGCACTGGGAGCCGGCGGGCGTCGCGGTCGTCGCGTACCAGGACCAGAACCAGGCGTACGCGGACCTCGTGGCCGGCCGTCTCGACGCGACGCTCGTGCTCGCACCGTCCGGCCAGCGCGGCTTCCTGTCGCGTCCGGACGGCAAGGGCTTCTCGTTCGTCGGCCAGCCCGTGCGCGACGACAAGATTCTCGGCAATGGCATCGCATTCGGG
Source organism: Burkholderia sp. Tr-20390 (assembly GCF_017104595.1). NCBI lineage: Bacteria > Pseudomonadati > Pseudomonadota > Betaproteobacteria > Burkholderiales > Burkholderiaceae > Burkholderia > Burkholderia sp. Tr-20390. The sequence goes on from NZ_JAAGPC010000190.1 coordinate 2,718, forward strand.
CTGCGTAAAGGCGACAGCGCGCTGAAGGCGAAACTCGATGCGGCGATCGACAAGCTGAAGGCGGACGGCACGGTGAAGTCGCTCGGCCTGAAGTATTTCGGCGATATCGACATCTCGGCGAAGTAAGCGGAGCCGCGCGCGATGCAGAACCGGAACACGGCCGCGGCGGGTGGCGAACAGGGTGGCGGATCGCTGTCGGGTGACGCGATCGAAGCCGTGCTCGTCGCCGAACTGGGCGATGCGCTCGTGACGCGCTCGATGGATATCGATCCGCGTTACTTCACCGCGTACAACGAGCCGGCCGGCGTGCGGCCGCGTGCGCTGGTGCGACCGCGCAGTGTCGACGACGTGTCGCGCACGCTCGCGCTGTGTGCGTGGCTCGGCCAGCCGGTCGTGCCGCAGGGCGGTTTGACCGGACTCGCGCGCGGTGCGGTCGCGCTCGGCGGCGAGGTGGTGCTGTCGATGGAGCGCTTCGCGGGCATCGAGGCGCTCGACGCGGCGGCCGGCACGATGACGGTACGCGCCGGAACGCCGCTGCAGACGGTGCAGGAAGCCGCGGAAGCGGCGGGTTTCACGTTCGGCGTCGATCTCGGCGCACGCGGCTCATGCCAGATCGGCGGCATGCTCGCGACCAATGCGGGCGGCACGCGCGCGATCCGCTACGGGATGATGCGCGAGCAGGTGCTCGGGCTCGAGGCCGTGCTCGCGGACGGCACGGTCGTGTCGTCGATGAACCGGATGCTGAAGAACAACGCGGGCTACGACCTCAAGCAGCTGTTCATCGGCAGCGAAGGGACGCTCGGCGTCGTCACGCGCGCGGTGCTGCGGCTGCATCCGCTGCTGGCCGCGCCGGCCACGGCGCTCTGCCGCGTGCGCGACTACGACGCGGTCGTCGCGCTGTGGAACAGCGTGCGCATGTTGCCGGAGGTCGTCAGTTTCGAGGCGATGTGGCCGGCGTTCTACGACTACGTCGCGCGTCATACGCCCGGTGTTTCGGCGCCGTTCGTCGGCGACGATGGATTCGCGATCCTGATCGAATGCGCGACGAGCGCACCGGGCGGCGATGCGCACCAGGCGCTGGAAGCCGGTCTCGCGGCGGGGTTCGACGCAGGGCTCGTGGAGGATGCGGTGCTCGCGACGTCGGAGCGGCAGGCGCGTGACTTGTGGACGCTGCGCGAAGGCCTCGCGATCGACGCGCTGCCGCAGCTCGTCAACTTCGACGTGAGCCTGCCGACGGGCGAACTCGGCGCATTCGCCGAGCGTTGCGAGGCGGCATTGCGGGCGCGCTGGCCGGACGTCACGTGCCTGTTCTTCGGCCATGTCGGCGACGGCAACGTGCATATCGGTGTGTCGCTGGCCGGGATGACCGACACGGACCTCGATGCGCTCGATCACTGCGTGTACGCGGTGGTGCGCGACATGGGCGGCTCGGTGTCGGCCGAGCACGGGATCGGCGTGCTCAAGCGCCCCTATCTCGCGCATACGCGCAGCGACGCGGAAATCGGATTGATGCGACGCCTGAAGGCCGCGCTGGATCCGCTCGGCATCCTGAATCCCGGCAAGGTGCTTTGATCGGGGCGATGCACGTTGCCGGCGGGAGTCGGCCTGCGTGACGCGTCAGCCGTCCACCCAGCGCAGCGCACCGATCTTCAGGTGCTCGACGACGCTGCGCGCCCAGTCGAGTTCGGCATTGAGCAGCACGAGCGCATGCTCGTTCTGCAGCAGGAACAGGCGCGGCACCTGGTCGGCCTGCGCGGTGGCGCGCAGCGTTTCGAGGCGTTCGCGCTCCGCGTCGAGCCGTGTGATTCGAAGCTCGAGCTGGTGGCGGGCGTCTTCGGCGTCGAGCAGCGGCAGGAACGCGAGACCGGCGCCGAACGCCGGGAAGTCACGCGCGGGTTCCGCGAGCAGCGCATGCAGCCACGCCTGCCCGGCCGTGTGCCCGGCCTCGGTCAGCGCATACAGCGTGCGCTCCGGAAACGCGCCGTCGCGCTCGGTGTCGTGCACGGCGATCAGCCCGTCGCGCAGCAGCCGGTCGATCGTCTGGTAGAGGCTCGTGCGCTGGCGCACGTTGACGACTTCGTCGTACCCGCGCGCCTTCAGTTGCTGCAGCATCCCGTAGGGATGCATCGGCGTTTCGGTGAGCGTCGCGAGGACGGCCAGCGCGAGCGGGGACGGGCGACTGGTGGACATGAATAGTTATTCGATATCTGGTAAGAATATAACTATTCTCAACCAGACTATCATATTTCACAAGGATTTCAGCCGAGATGCGAGCGTTTCGCGGCCGGGGCGACGGTTTCCATCGTCGCGAGACCGTGCACGATGCCGCAATCCTCGACCGAATGTTCGCCGACGCACTGGCGGCGCAATTCGGTGAGCTGGTCGCGTAGATGCGTGAGTTCCGCGAGGCGCGCATCGACGTGCCCGATGTGTTCGTCGAGCAGTGAGTTGATCGAATCGCAGGGGTCGGCCGGCGTGTCGGTGAGCTGCAGCAGCGCGCGGATTTCGTCGTGGGCCATGTCGAGCGCGCGGCAGTTGCGGATGAAGCGCAGCCGCTCGACGTGCACGTCGGTGTAGTTGCGGTAGTTCGAGTCGGTGCGCTCCGCATCCGGCATCAGACCCTCTTTCTCGTAGAAACGGATCGTCTCGGGTGTGCAGCGGGCTGCTTTGGCCAGTTCGCCGATCTTCATGCCTTTCTCCCGTGTAAGGGTTGACCTTGTAGTGGCTTCAGGGTGTTAACTCTACACCGTTAGCCATTGAGGAGGTTGTCATGACCGACGCCCAGCGTACCCACGACCCACGACACCGTCATGCCGGCGGCGCCGCTCCGTGCTGCGCCGACGCGCACGATACGGATACGGCGACCGTCGCCGAGGCGGCGCCGACGGCCGGCGAGCACGCGCATGGCAAGGCCGCCGCAGCGCGCGGCGCGCAGTCGCAGGCCCACAGCCACGACCACGATCACGAACATGATCACGCGCACGCCGGTCGCGAAGAGGGGCACGCCCACGGCGCCGGTTGCAGCCACGGCAGCGGCAAGGAACACGACCACGATCATGGTCATGACCATGCGCACGAGCATGGCGACGGCCATGTCCATGGCGCCGCCTGTGCACACGGCAGCGCCGCACACGACCATGCCGGCCACGACCACGACCACGACCACGACCACGACCACGACCACGCGGCCGGTGACTGCTGCGCGCCTGCCGCGCTGACGCTCGCGCCGCTGCCGGTCGCGCAGGCGACCGCGTCGGGTCACGTGCGCTCCGCATTCCGGATCATGCAGATGGACTGCCCGACCGAGGAAACGCTGATCCGCAAGAAGCTCGGCGGGATGAGCGAAGTGTCGGCGCTCGAATTCAACCTGATGCAGCGGATGCTGACGGTCGAGCACATGCCGGACGCCCAGCCGGCGATCGAAAGCGCGATCCGCTCGCTCGGGATGACGCCCGAGGCGGCAGCGCCCGGCGCACCGGCCGCGCGCGTCGCTGACGCCCCCCCGAAGCCGTGGTGGCCGCTGGCGCTCGCCGGTGTCGCCGCGATCGCATCCGAGGGCGCGACCTGGGCAGGCCTGCCCGTATGGCTCGCGGCGGCGCTTGCGCTGGCGGCGGTGCTCGCGTGCGGGCTCACCACGTACAAGAAGGGCTGGATCGCGATCCGCAACGGCAACCTGAACATCAACGCGCTGATGAGCATCGCGGTGACGGGCGCGATGGCGATCGGCCAGTGGCCGGAAGCCGCGATGGTGATGGTGCTGTTCACGATCGCCGAGCTGATCGAAGCGAAGTCGCTGGACCGGGCACGCAATGCGATCCAGGGCCTGATGCAGCTCGCGCCGGACACCGCGACCGTGCAGGACGCCGACGGGTCGTGGCGCACGATCGAGGCCGCGCAGGTGGCGCTCGGTGCAGTCGTGCGTGTGAAGCCGGGCGAGCGGATCGGGCTGGACGGCGAAGTCGTCGCGGGCCGCTCGACGGTGAACCAGGCGCCGATCACCGGCGAGAGCCTGCCCGTCGAAAAGACGACCGGCGACGCCGTGTATGCGGGCACGATCAACGAATCGGGTTCGTTCGACTATCGCGTGACGGCCGTCGCGGCCAACTCGACGCTCGCGCGGATCATCCACGCAGTTGAAGAAGCGCAAGGCGCGAAGGCGCCGACGCAGCGCTTCGTCGACCAGTTCGCACGCGTCTACACGCCGATCGTGTTCGCGGTCGCGCTGCTGGTCGCGGTGGCGCCGCCGCTCGTGATGGGCGGTGCGTGGCACGACTGGATCTACCGCGCGCTGGTGCTGCTCGTGATCGCGTGCCCGTGCGCACTGGTGATCTCGACGCCGGTGACGATCGTGTCGGGGCTCGCGGCCGCCGCACGACGCGGGATTCTCGTGAAGGGCGGCGTGTACCTGGAAGAAGGGCGCAAGCTCGCGTGGCTCGCGCTCGACAAGACCGGCACGATCACGCACGGCAAGCCGGTGCAGACCGACTTCGACCTGCACGCGACCGACGCCGACGAGGCACGCGTGCGGCACCTCGGCGCGAGCCTCGCGGCGCGCTCCGATCACCCGGTGTCGCAGGCGATCGCAGCCGCGGCGCGCGACGCGGGCACGACGGCATTCGCCGATGTACAGGACTTCGAAGCGATCGTCGGGCGCGGCGTGCGCGGCACGATCGACGGCACGCGCTACTGGCTCGGCAACCACCGGCTCGTCGAGGAACTCGAGCGCTGCTCGACGGCCCTCGAAGCGAAGCTCGATGCGCTCGAGCGGCAGGGCAAGAGCGTCGTGGTGCTGGTCGACGAAGCGCGCGTGCTCGGCATCTTCGCGGTGGCCGACACGATCAAGGACACGAGCCGTGAAGCGATCGCGGATCTGCATGCGCTCGGCATCCGCACCGCGATGCTGACCGGCGACAACCCGCATACCGCGCAGGCGATCGCGCAGCAGGCCGGCATCGACGACGCACGCGGCAACCAGTTGCCGGAAGACAAGCTCGCGGCAGTCGAGGAGCTGTCGGCCGGCGGCGCGGGCGCGGTCGGGATGGTCGGCGACGGGATCAACGACGCGCCGGCGCTCGCGCGCGCCGATATCGGCTTCGCGATGGGCGCGATGGGCACCGACACGGCGATCGAGACGGCCGACGTCGCGCTGATGGACGACGACCTGCGCAAGATTCCCGCGTTCGTGCGGCTGTCGCGTGCGACACATCGCGTCCTGGTGCAGAACATCGGCTTCGCGCTCGGCGTGAAGATCGTGTTCCTCGGCCTCACGGTCGCGGGGCTCGGCACGATGTGGATGGCGGTCTTCGCCGACGCGGGTGCAAGCCTGATCGTCGTGGCCAACGGTTTGCGGCTGCTGTCGTCCTCGGGGGCGTTCGGCGGCGCGCAGGCCAAGCGTTGAGGAGCGGGCGATGAGCTTTCTGAAACGAATCCTGGGCGGCCACGGCGGTGGCCATGGCGGCGGGCACGGCAACAACAGCGGCCACGGTGGCGGGCATCACGGCGGGCAGCGCCGGGACGGGCACGACGGCCACGATGCGCGCGGCCGCGATCGCCACGGCTGGGGCTGGCAGGCGCCGGCCGACAGTCGAAGCGGGCAGGCCGGCGGCAACGTGCCGTTGAGCCAGCTCGCCTGTGCGGGCTGCGGCGCACTCAATGCGGCGGATGCGCGCTTCTGCGCGCAGTGCGGTGCCGCGCAACGCGGCAAGTCCTGCAGCCGCTGCCACTCGGCGCTGGCGGACGACGCGCGGTTCTGCCCCGGGTGCGGGACGCAGGCCGCGTAAGCCGGTTGATCCGCGCATTCGCGCCGGCGGCGTGTGAACGCCAGCCGGCGCGCTTCGTTTCAGGGCCGCCGCGCAGGCCTTCCGATCAGCGCAGCGGCAGGTAGATCTCGGTGCGCAGGTCGGCCGGCGCGGCATCCATCGGCGTATTGAGGTACAGCTCGAACGGCGGCGCGTCGGCGGCTTCACGGCCCGAGTGGCGCAGCCAGTCGCCGTAGAGCCACTGGTAGGCCGTCTTCAGGTCCGCATACGGCCCCGTATGCAGCAGCACCGCATATTCGCCGCCTGCGACCGTCGCACGCTCCACCGGCGGCGCGGGTTCGATGTCCGGCGCGCCGTCGGCCGGCATGAAGCACGCTTTCGCGCGCAACTGCGCTTCGGGCGTCGTGTCCGGGTCGTCGTAAAAAATCCCGATCATCTTCGCGCCCGGACCGATCAGCCCGCGCGGACCGGCCCACGCACCGATCCGGGCGAACGCGTCGCCGACCTTCAGGTACGACCCGGTGTGCGCCACCGCATAGCCGTGTAATTCCGGCAGCCGCCGGATCTCGACTTCATGCTTGAACATGTCTTCCTCTCCTCGCTGTAACGGATAGATGGGCCGGTGGCTGCCCGTGCGCCGGTGCTGCACGGGCGGCACGCCGTATGCATCGCGAAACGCCCGCGCGAACGCATGCGTCGAACCGTAGCCCGCGCGCCGCGCGATTTCGTCGATCGGCCGCGCCGTGCACACGAGATCCTCGGACGCGCGCACGATCCGCATCCGCCGCACCGTCAGCACGATCGACTCGCCGTACAGCGCGCGATAGACGCGCTGCCAGTGGTACGGCGACAGGCACGCGACTTCGGCGAGCCGGTTCAGGTCGAGCGGGCCGTCGAGATGTGCGCGGATGTATTCGTGCACGCGCGCCACGCTCGCCGCATAGCGAAGCCAGGCGGGCGGGTCGGGTTTCGTTTCGATGGTCATCGGCGTGTCAGGGCAGGAACCGACGTCACGGTAGCACGGCCCGATTTGATAAATCTTGCGGAAATGCGTAGGAGGCCAACGAGTCGAGCCCCATTTTATTTTGGCGAAATGGGGTCTTGCCCCCCTGCGATCTATGACTAAAGTTAAAGACGGTGAAATCGGGTGATCGCGTCATTTTTCTCGGGTAAGTTGCTCCGTCGGGGCAGCACGTTTTTCGAAGTACGCAGGTAGTTCGTCGATGTTCAATCGCAACACCACGTTTTCGGGAGAAGAAGAAATGGATGCTTCCAGCTTCATCACGTCGCTGCAGACCACGCTAGGGGGGTATCTGCCAAAGATCGCCGGCGCGATCGGCATCCTGGTGATCGGCTGGCTGATCGCCGTCGTGGTGCGGGCCGGCGCGATGCGCCTGCTCAGCGCGCTGAAGGTCGATCAGCGGATCAACGAAAGCACCGGCCAGGGCGCCTGCGTCGAGCGCATCATCGCGGGCGGCCTGTTCTGGCTCGTGCTGCTCGTCACCGCGGTGGGCATCTTCAACGTGCTCAACCTGTATGCGGTGTCCAACCCGTTCTCGCTGCTCGTCACCCACATCGTCAACTACCTGCCGAACCTGATTGGCGGCGCGGCGCTGACGCTGATCGCGTGGCTCATCGCGTCGCTGCTGCGCAGCCTCGCGAACCGCGCGCTGAAGGCGAGCAAGATCGACGACAAGCTGTCCGAAGGCGCCGGCATGCAGCCGATGACCGGCTATCTCGGCGACGTGCTGTTCTGGCTCGTGATCCTGATGTTCCTGCCGGCGATCCTCGCGTCGTTCGCGCTGTCGGGGCTGCTGTCGCCGGTGCAGGGGATGGTCGACAAGCTGCTCGCGATCGTGCCGAACATTTTCGCGGCCGCGGTGATCGGCATCGTCGGCTGGATCGTCGCGCGCGTGCTGCGCGGCCTCGTGACGAACCTGCTCGTCGCCGCCGGCGCCGACCGCCTCACGCAGCGCCTCGACAGCCCGACGCCCGTGCGCGTGTCGAGCCTGGTCGGCACGATCGTCTACGTGTTCGTGTTCGTGCCGACGCTGATCTCCGCGCTCGACGCGCTGAAGATCGACGCGATCTCGGTGCCGGCCACCAACATGCTGAACCAGTTCCTCGGCGCGGTGCCGGACATCGTCGCGGCGATCGTGATCGTGCTCGTGACGTTCTACTTCGCGCGCTTCGTCGCGTCGCTCGCGCAGAAGCTGCTGGAGGCCGCGGGCGCCGACGGGCTGCCGGCCGTGCTCGGCGTCGAGCGTGTGTTCTCGGGGATCCTGCAGCCGTCGGTGCTGGTCGCGCGGCTGATCGTGTTTTTCGCGATGCTGTTCGCGTCGGTCGAAGCCGCGAACCGGCTCGGCTTCTCGCAGGTGCGCGACGTCGTCACGCTGTTCATCGAATTCGGCGGCCACGTGCTGATGGGCGGCGTGATCCTCGTGATCGGCGTGTGGCTCGCGGGCCTCGCGCGCCGCGTGATCGAGCAGGCCGACCGCGAGCACAGCGTGCTGTTCGCGCGCATCGCGCAATTCGCGATCCTGGGCCTCGTGTTCGCGATGGGGCTGCGCGCGATGGGCATCGCGAACGAGATCGTCCAGCTCGCCTTTGGCCTCGTGCTCGGCGCGATCGCGGTGGCGGTGGCGCTGTCGTTCGGCCTCGGCGGCCGCGAAGCGGCCGGCAAGCTGCTCGACCGCTGGTTCAACCAGCGCGGCGGCGGCCAGTAACGCCACCGTCGCGCCTCCGTCCGTCCGCGCTGCATGGCCGGACGGTGTTGCGGCCGCGTATGTATCCGGCCGGGCGGGAACGTCACGCGACAGCGTCCGCGCGCGCGGCGCCGCCAGCGCCCGGCTGTCGGCGAAGGCTGCCGCGGTGCCGCCTGCGGCGTGTCGGCTTCGTCACGCGTTCCGTGTCGGCATTTCCGCAAGCGAAATGTCAGCCGCGATCTTTGCCGAATTTCGATAACACGTCGTTTAATGACTCTCTAGCATCGATTCTCAGTCGCGCAGGCCGGCAGGCACGGCGCCTTTGAGGAGAGAGTCCGATGAAAGCAGAGTCGAATGGCCGGCCCGCCGCCGGCGCCAAGTCGTCCGGCCAGCCCGCGCTGCAGCAGACGCTCGGGACCTGGCAACTGTGGGGCATCGCGGTCGGCCTCGTGATTTCCGGCGAGTACTTCGGCTGGAGCTACGGCTGGGCGAGCGCCGGCACGCTGGGCTTCGTCGTCACCGCGTTGTTCGTCGCGGCGATGTACACCACCTTCATTTTCAGTTTCACCGAGCTGACGACGTCGATCCCGCATGCGGGCGGCCCGTTCGCGTATGCGCGCCGGGCGTTCGGCCCGACCGGCGGCTATCTCGCCGGTGCGGCGACACTCGTCGAGTTCGTGTTTGCACCGCCCGCGATCGCACTCGCGATCGGCGCGTACCTGCACGTGCAGTTCCCCGGCCTCGAGCCCAAGCATGCGGCAATGGGCGCGTATCTCGTGTTCATGGCGCTGAACATCGTCGGCGTGCAGATCGCGGCGACCTTCGAGCTGGTCGTCACGCTACTCGCGATCTTCGAGTTGCTGGTGTTCATGGGCGTCGTGTCGCCGGGCTTCGCGTGGAGCAACTTCATGAAGGGCGGCTGGTCGGGCGCCGATCATTTCAGCGTGGGCGCGTTCCACGGGATGTTCGCGGCGATCCCGTTCGCGATCTGGTTCTTCCTCGCGATCGAAGGCGTCGCGATGGCCGCCGAGGAGGCGAAGAACCCGAAGCGCTCGATCCCGATCGCGTACGTGGCCGGGATCCTGACCCTCGTTGCACTGGCGATCGGCGTGATGGTGTTCGCCGGCGGCGCGGGCGACTGGACCAAGCTCGCGAACATCAACGACCCGCTGCCGCAGGCGATGAAGTACATCGTCGGCGCGAACAGCGGCTGGATGCACATGCTCGTGTGGCTTGGGTTGTTCGGGCTGGTCGCGTCGTTCCACGGGATCATCCTCGGCTATTCGCGCCAGATCTTCGCGCTGGCCCGCGAAGGCTACCTGCCCGAATGGCTCGGGAAGGTGCATCCGCGCTTCAAGACGCCCCATCGCGCGATTCTCGCGGGCGGCGTGGTCGGGATCGCGGCGATCTACAGCGACGAGCTGATCCAGTTCGGCGGGCAGACGCTGACTGCGAATATCGTGACGATGTCGGTATTCGGTGCGATCGTGATGTATATCGTGAGCATGGCGTCGCTGTTCAAGCTGCGCCGCTCGCAGCCGAACATGGCGCGGCCGTTCCGCGCGCCGCTGTACCCGATCTTCCCGGCGTTCGCGATCCTGGCCGCGCTCGTCTGTCTCGGTACGATGGTGTACTTCAACGGGCTGGTCGCGCTGGTGTTCCTCGGCTTCCTCGCGTTCGGCTACGCGTACTTCCTCGCGACGCGTTCGCAGCGTGCGAGTGCGCCGGGCGACGTGCTGCTGGAGGAGTGAGCAGGTGCAGATGAACGGCCGTTCCTGACGGCATCCGGCGCGCCCCGTCGAACGGGCGCGCCGTCGGCTTTTGGCAAGGAGATTCGCAGATGTCCTATACGGAGACGATCGGTTCGCGCACGTACCGTTTCGCGGACCTGAAGACGCTGCTCGCGAAGGCGAGCCCGCTGCGTTCCGGCGACCAGCTCGCCGGTGTCGCGGCGGCGAGCGAGGAGGAGCGCGTCGCCGCGAAGATCGCGCTCGCGGGCGTGCCGCTGAAGGCATTCCTGAACGAAGCGGTGATCCCGTATGAAGCCGACGAGGTCACGCGCCTCATCGTCGACGATCACGATGCGGCTGCCTTCGCGGAAATCTCGCACCTCACCGTCGGCGAGTTCCGCAACTGGCTGCTGTCGCCGGCCGCCGACGGCGCGGCGCTCGAACGGATTGCGCCGGGCCTCACGCCCGAGATGGTCGCGGCGGTGTCGAAGCTGATGCGCAACCAGGACCTGATCGCGGCGGCGAGGAAGCGCCGCGTGGTCACGCGCTTTCGCAATACGGTCGGGCTACCGGGCCGGATGTCGGTGCGGCTGCAGCCGAACCACCCGACCGACGACGTGAAGGGCATCGCCGCGTCGATGCTCGACGGGCTGATGTACGGCTGCGGCGACGCGATGATCGGCATCAACCCGGCCACCGACAGCCTCGCGGCGATCGTGAAGCTGCTCGCGATGATCGACGGCTTCCGCGAACGCTACGGCGTGCCGACGCAGTCGTGCGTGCTCACGCACGTGACCAACACGATCGCGGCGGTCGAGAAGGGCGCGCCGGTCGATCTCGTGTTCCAGTCGATCGCGGGCACCGAGAAGGCGAACGCGAGCTTCGGCATCTCGCTCGCGCTGCTCGGCGAGGCGCGCGAGGCCGCGTTGTCGCTCAAGCGCGGCACGGTCGGCAACAACCTGATGTACTTCGAGACGGGGCAAGGCAGTGCGCTGTCGGCGAACGCGCACTTCGGCGTCGATCAGCAGACCTGCGAAGTGCGCGCGTATGCGGTGGCGCGCAAGTTCGAGCCGTTCCTCGTGAACACGGTGGTCGGCTTCATCGGGCCGGAATACCTGTACGACGGCAAGCAGATCATCCGTGCGGGGCTCGAGGATCACTTCTGCGGGAAGCTGCTCGGCGTGCCGATGGGCTGCGACATCTGCTACACGAACCACGCGGAAGCCGACTCGGACGACATGGATACGCTGCTGACGCTGCTCGGTGTGGCCGGCATCAACTTCATCATGGGAATTCCGGGCGCGGACGACGTGATGCTGAACTACCAGAGCACGTCGTTCCACGACCAGCTGTACGTGCGCGAGGTGCTGGGCCTGCGCCGCGCGCCGGAATTCGAGGAGTGGCTGGAGACGATGGAGATCGCCGACGCGCACGGCGCGTTGCGTGCGGCGACGTCGCGCGTGCCGCTGCTCGCGGGCGCGAACGACTGGATGGGGATTTCGGCATGAGCGACGCCGTCGAAAAGAACCCGTGGGCGCAGCTGAAGTCGTTCACCAACGCGCGGATCGCGCTCGGCCGCGCGGGCAACAGCCTGCCGACCGCGCCGCTGCTCGCGTTCAACCTGTCGCATGCGCAGGCGCGCGACGCGGTGCACCAGCCGCTCGACGTGGACGCGCTGCGGCGGGAGATCGAGGCAGCCGGCTTCGCGACGCTCGGCGTGCAGAGTGCCGCGCCCGATCGCCAGCATTACCTGCGCCGGCCCGACCTCGGCCGCAAGCTGTCGGATGAAGGGCGCGCGCTGCTGGCGACGCACGGCGACGCGGTGACGGGCGACGGGCCCGACGTCGTGTTCGTGGTCGGCGACGGGTTGTCGGCGTTTGCAGCCGCGAAGCAGGCGCTGCCGTTGCTGCAGGCCGTGCGTCCGCGGCTCGATGCGGATGGCTGGCGGATCGGCCCGGTGGTGGTCGCGACGCAGGCGCGCGTCGCGCTCGGCGACGAGATCGGCGAATTGCTGCGCGCGAAGGTGGTCGCGATGCTGATCGGCGAACGGCCGGGGCTCAGCTCGCCGGACAGTCTCGGCGTGTACCTGACTTGGGCGCCGAAGGTCGGCTGCCACGATGCATTGCGCAACTGCATCTCGAACGTGCGGCCCGAAGGGCTGCCGTACGCGGGGGCCGCGCACAAGCTGCATTACCTGATGACGCACGCGCGACGGCTCGGGCTGACGGGTGTCGGGCTGAAGGACGACAGCGATGCGTTGCTGCCGCAGGCAGAGGCGGAGCGGATCGGGGCGGATTGAAAAGGGCCATGCGCGGGCCGCCGCGTGGCTGTGTTCGAGCGGCCCGACGGGCGGCTATCTGAACAACCGCTCGCACAGAAAATCGACGAACACACGCAGCTTCGGTGACAACTGCCGGCTCGACGGCCACACGATCGAGAATTGCCCCGGCGCGATCCGGTAGTCGTCGAGCACGGTGACGAGTGCGCCCTGCTCAAGCGCATCGCGCGCGAGGAAGTCGGGCATGTAGCCGATGCCGAGCCCTGCGAGCACGGTACCGCGCAATGCTTCCATGTTGTTGCAGGTCAGCGCGGTGCGCAGCTTCAGCGGCGTGCCGTCGTCGGCCGCGAGCGCCCAGTCCTGCAGCTTGCCGGTGGTCGGGAAGCAGTAGCGCACGCATTCGTGCGCTTCGAGATCGCGCGGCGTGCACGGCGTGCCGGCCTGCGCGAGATACGCGGGCGTCGCGCACAGCACGAACGCGAACGGGCCGAGCCGCCGCGACATCAGGCTCGAATCCGACAGCGGGCCGCTGCGGATCACCGCGTCGAAGCCGCCTTCGACGACGTCCACCATCCGGTCGTTGAAATCGAGATCGAGTTCGACGTCCGGGTAGCGCTGCCGGAATTCGGGCAGCACCGGCAGCAGGAACCGGTAGCCGATCACCGGCAGGCTCACGCGCAGCCTGCCGCGCGGGCGCTGTGCGGAGGCCGTCACGGTCGCTTCCGCGTCGCGGAAATCCTCGAGGATCCGCTGGCAGCGTTCGTAGAAATGCCGCCCCTCTTCGGTGAGCGTGACGCGCCGCGTCGTGCGGTTGAACAGCCGCACGCCGAGCGACTGCTCGAGTTTCGCGATCGTCTTGCCGACCGCCGACGCCGAGATGCCGAGCGCGCGGCCGGCCGCGACGAAGCTCAATGCTTCGGCGGTGCGGACGAAGGCGACGATGCCGGTCAGGTTGTCCATCGAATCGAAGGCGTGCGTCTGCGCACGTGGCCGAGTGAATTGCGGAATTTTAGTCCGTTATATGCGGAGCTTTGCGTGGTTTTTCGTGGATTGAATCGGATTTATCTTCTGTCGCTCTGACGGCGCATCCGCGCCGGCTTTTCGAGGAGCGACGATGGATCACCCTTTTTCAGCCGCTTCGGACCCGTCGGCACGCCGGCGCGCAGGGGTGCTGGCCGCCGTCTGCCTGGCCGCCGTCGCGCTGCCGCTGTCGTTTTCGGGCGGCGCCGTCGCGACGCCCGCGATCGGCCGCGACCTGCACGGCGGGACGGTCGCGATGAACTGGATCACCAACGCGTTCATGCTCGCGTTCGGCAGTTTCCTGATGGCGGCCGGTGCGCTGGCCGACCAGTTCGGCCGCAAGCGCCTGTTCGCGATCGGCGTCGCCGGCTTCACGCTGATGTCGGTCGCGCTTGCGTTCGCGCCGTCGATGCTCGCGGTCGACTTGCTGCGTGCCGCGCAAGGGCTCGCGGCGGCCGCGAGCCCTTGCG